>CAYIPP010000040.1:0-6700 GCA_964365355.1 uncultured Gammaproteobacteria bacterium | reverse complement strand
ATTAACACCATCTCCATTGATATGATCGATTGTAAGCATTTCCCAATGATGTTCAACTTGTCTGGAAAAATCTGCCAAACCCTTCTGCACACCCAGAATCAATTCCCGCCGCGATTGCCGCTCATTGTGCCGATCGTCAAGAGGCGTTTTGGAACTATCACGATCTGTTATTTGCCAGACAAAGCATGTTGTCCCAAGAGGTCTATCTACAAATCGCAGACGAACTCCAACTAGATCATGCACGCTTTGCCTCGTGTCTTGCCTCCCAAGACACAATGGGAATCGTACAAAAAGATACAGATGAAGGATTAGCACTTGGCATTATTGCTACACCAGCACTTTTTATTGGATCAGAAAAAGTCATTGGTGTTATCACTGCTGAAGAGCTATTGAATCTGGTGCAAGCAGAAATGCAAAAACTACAGTTATAGATACATGCGTAAGCTATTTTTCCTCTTTTTCATTTTTGTCAGTCTGACAAGTATGCCGACACAGGCGTTTGCAAGTGTCTGTTTTTGTTACTTCGGTGAGAACAATGATTGTCAACCAGTTACGATCGATCAATCCATATCAGATTATGCAGCAGCATGCATCAGCAAATGCCAAACAACTTATCAAGACGCCTTAAAAAAATCTGATTCAGCAGACCACATTCTTATCAATGCAACAAAAGAAATGACCTGCAGTGCCGCACACACAGATGCCAATCCATCTCTGTTGCAACCTGTTCAAGAAGCTGTAGTACCAAAACTCAGCTTAGATACGCCTGCGATTACGTTCTCTCCAATTTTAGAACAAAAAGGTCTCTTGGAAATAAATTTCCTTGGTGAATACATCCAGGGAATGTACAAATACCTCATCAAATTTTCGTTTATCATTGCGATTGTGTTGCTCATGATTGGTGGACTTCAGTGGGCGCTTGGCGCCGCATCGTCTGAACAATTGAGTAAGGCAAAAAAACGCATCAAAGATGCCGTAACGGGTTTGGTCTTATTACTCAGTGTGGTTCTCATTCTGCAAATTGTAAATCCTCAATTGATTCTAATGAAAAGTTTGGAACTTCATTTTATTCAACCAATTCATATTAACACCGAAGGAACTGATCGGGATTTAACATCTGACGATATCTCAACACCAGGCACCGCTCCGGCTGGATCAAAAGTACCAATGTTCAAACAAGGATCTTATGCACAAACGCCTTTTGGTATCTGTGGCACAATCGCTACTTCGGGTTGCGGCCCAACTTCAGCCGCCATGGTGATCAAGTACTGGCAAAATCAAGGAAAAGTACCTGTGATAAATGTTGATCCTAAAATCATGGGAGATTTAATTGCTCAAAAGGGATACCGAGGCTGCTTGCCAGCATGTACGTCAATACCGGAGGGATATAAAACCGAATGCGGAGGTATGGTTCATAAAGCTCTATCAGATCCGGCCATATTGAGTCAATTCGGATTAATTGGTTCACCTGTTGGTAAAACCGAAGCAATCATTACAACATATCTCAAAAGTGGAAATCCTATTATTGTTTCCGTGGAAAAAAGTATCTTTACAGATTATGGACATTTTATTGTTTTGGCAGACGTTGATGCCATGGGCAACATCATTGTTAATGATCCAAACAAAAACTCTTACAAACTCAAGGACGGTACAGAGATCAAAAATGGCCACGTTCCACCAAACGAAATATTCCCCTATATTGGGGGAGCGTTTTGGATCCATCCGAAAGAATAAGACCAACATCCACTCGTGCGTTCACGCTTCTTCATGAACTCACGGAATCTGCACATGCGAAAACGTTTTTTCCTATTTTTTATTCTGTTCAGTCTGACAAGTATTCCGACACAGGCTTTTGCTGCAAGTGTCTGTTTTTGTTATTTCGGTGAGAACAATGATTGTCAACAAGTGACGATCGATCAATCCATATCAGATTATGCAGCAGCATGTATCAGCACATGCCAAACAACTTATCAAGACGCCTTAAAAAAACCTGATTCAGCAGATACGGTGATTTTAAATCTTTCCAAGGAAATACTCTGTACGGATGCACACAAAAACGCCAATCAATCTGTTGCCAAACCTGTGACAGCGCCTGTATTACCAAAACTGAGTCTTGATACACCGGCAATCCTTTTCTCTCCGATTTTAGAAAAAAACGGTACATTAGAAATCAATTTCCTTGGTGAATACATCCAGGGAATGTACACATACCTCATCAAATTTTCGTTTATCATGGCGATTGTGTTTCTGATGATTGGCGGACTTCAATGGGCGCTTGGTGCGACATCAGCCGAACAGTTGAGCAAAGCAAAAAAACGCATCAAAGATGCCATCATCGGCTTGATCCTCTTACTCAGCGTTGTGATGATCTTAACGATGGTAAATCCACAACTCACGTCGTTACAACCGATCATGATTCAACGAATTCAACCTATCGAGATATCGTTTGCCGCTGAACTCATGGATGAAGCCGGAGAGAGTACCGGATCTCCTGCGCTTGGTTTATCAGAAGTGATAAGTGTTCCTGGCGAACACAAAAGTTCTGTGGGAGCCGACACAGGATTGACAAACGAAGATATCAAACAAGTGGCAAACACAAATGGCATTGATGAATGTTTTTTGTGGGCATTTGCTAAAAAAGAATCGGGTGGAAAACTTCTTGCCATTGGACATGATGAAAATTATCATTACAACAATAAACCTGTCGGCGCACGAAAAATTTTTCTCATGTCAGGCATGAAATACAGCGGCTCTCTTTTTACTAAACCAACAACCGGAGCATTTGATTACAAAACAATGAATAGTTATTCCGTATCCAACAATGATACATTTCAACCATACTATCCACCAAATTATGGGTTAGACTGGCGTGTTTCTCATGGAATAGGGTATATTCAACTGACCATTAAACCAGGAAAAGGAACTATGGGACAACAAATTGAAGGGCCAAATGGACCCGAATGGGCACGAAAAGTTCGCGGCAAATGGTTTACGGTAACAGACCTACTCAATAAAGATACAGCATTGGAAGCAACCATTCGATTTTTTGGTCCTTCCTGTGGAAAAAAGTCCACCGTGGTTGATGCAATGAAGTGCGGGCTGGTAAGTCCTGCAGCCATTGGGCGAGCATTAGCAAAGTATCAAAAATGTCCGTTAGAAAAAAACATGACGATCAGTGCGGAGGATCTTCAAACGTATCCAGCCCAAGGCTCTCATTAATTTCAACTGCATGTTTACTTGTTCAACATGTGATGCACAATCTCAAAAATGGTCAGGGCGTTGCTTTGCATGCCAGGGTTGGGGCACACTTGTTGAGGGGTCGGATACAAAAATAAAAAAAACAACACGATCAACATTCAGACGTGCTTCCACACGTTTGAATGAAATCACCGGCCAAGACGAACACGTCCGTTTCACCACATCCGAACCGGAACTTGATCGTGTGCTTGGCGGAGGCATTGTCAAAGGCTCGGTTGTGTTGTTATCCGGAGAACCTGGTATTGGAAAATCGACATTAGTTGCGGATATTGCCAAACGGTTCGCTCAGCAACAACTCTCGATTCTCTATATTTCCGGAGAAGAATCCGGTGCACAATTAAAAGCACGATTTGTACGATTAAAAACAACACTGGAATCCATTTCTTTTATTGAATCGGATGCTGTTGAATCACTGATTCAAACCATAGAAAAAGAACAACCTACCATCGTGATCGTAGATTCTGTTCAAACACTTTCTTCAGAACACATGGATTCGCCTTCTGGCAGTCCGACACTTGTTCGCTACGCCACTTCCCTCTTATTGGAAACGGCAAAACGCACAGGTATCTCCATATTGCTTATCGGACAAGTGACGAAAGATGGTTCGATTGCCGGACCAAAAACGCTCGAACATCTTGTAGATGTCGTGTTAACACTTGACGGAGATCGAACGCATCCTTTTCGATGGCTTTCGGCATCAAAAAATCGATTTGGCGCAACGGATGAAGTCGGTGTCTTTGAAATGACCGGTGGTGGTTTGATTCCGGTTCAAAATCCATCTGCACGTTTCTTGGAAGAACGCGTGCAAGTTCCTGGATCAGTGATTGTTGCCGTTGTCGAAGGTTCACGTGTATTTCTTGTGGAAGTCCAGGCATTGGTGGAAAAAACAGCGTACGTTGCGCCTATACGCCGCGCGTCTGGTTTTGATCCTAATCGTTTACAAATGCTCATCGCTATCCTCTCAAAACGTGCCGATATCAAACTCGGCGAACATGATGTCTATGTCAATGTGATCGGTGGCATGAAACTCAATGAACCTGCTGCGGATTTGGCTGTCTGTGCCGCCATTGTCAGTGCGGCAAAAAATATCACTCATCAACTCCCAACCGTTTTCTTTGGTGAAGTGGGACTTGGCGGAGAAATTCGTCGCGTGCCCTTTCAAGATAAACGTGTGCAAGAAGCTCAACGACTTGGGATGGAACGCGTGTTTGGACCTCAAACAATGAAGCAACTGAAGGATTTACTCTAAATGCACACGATCAAACGCTTGAGCAATTTGTTCTTGAAGTAAAGGATGACCGGAAACATCAGGATCTTTTTGAAGAAAACTCACGGCATGATCGTGGGCTTTTTTCATCATGTCAACATCCGCTTCTGTGGCAAGTTTGAAATCGGGAAATCCTGATTGAGCCGTTCCAAAGACATTGCCGGAACCACGCAATTTCAAATCCTCTTCAGCCAACACAAATCCATCTTGAATTCGCTCTACTAATTTCAATCGTTCTACTGCGGGACCAAATGCATTATCAGGTAACAGATAGCAAAACGAATCCACATTCGATCGACCGATTCGCCCTCGCAACTGATGAAGTTGAGCAAGTCCGAAACGCTCAGCTCCCATAATCACCATCACGGTCGCATTTGGCACATCCACCCCAACTTCAACAACCGTTGTTGCAATCAGCACATCAATTGTTCTCTTGCGAAAGGCTTCGAGTGTTGCCTGTTTTTCATCTGATTTCATTTTTCCATGTACTACCTCGATCCGTAATCCTTTTAATGCTTCTTTGTTTAACAACACAGCGATTTCTTTCACGGATTTTGTTCCGAGCACATCTGATGGATCAATAAGTGGACACACAACATACACTTGATGTCCTTGTTCAACTTCTTTTTTTATATGTTTCCACATCTCACTTCGTTGAGATTCAAGCACAACAGCTGTTCCAATAGGACGTCTTCCTTGCGGCATTTGTCGAAGCGTGGAGATAGCTAAATCGCCAAAAATGGTCAAAGCAAGTGAACGCGGAATCGGCGTTGCTGTCATGGATAAAAGATGAGGCGATGTCTGAGTCGTTTTTTTTAACAACGCATGACGCTGTGCCACACCAAATCGATGTTGTTCATCCACAATAACAAATGCTACATCTGGAAGCGACACACTCTCTTGCATCAATGCATGTGTTCCAATCACACATCGAACCTCTCCGGCATGAATCCGATCCAGAATATCTTGTTTTTTCACAGCCTCTGTATTGATGTTTTTCTGTGATCGCGTAAACAACGCGATGGATTCTTGCGGAAACCATTTCATAAATACGGCATGTTGCTGTGCACACAATAGTTCTGTCGGCGCTAAATAAACCACCAACTGCCGATCGTGCAGCGCCTGTGCCACAGCAATAGCGGCCACAACGGTTTTTCCCGAACCTACATCTCCTTGCAACAGACGATTCATTGGATGCGCTTGCGACAGATCTTGAACAATTTCCCATGCCGCACGACGTTGAGATTGCGTCAATGAGAATGGTAAGGAATCCACAAAAGCTTTCAGGATTGTATCACGCACTTCCATGGGGATTGCAGGCGTGATTTTCCGCTCCTTGCGTACATGCGCAAACATGAGTTGATGCAGAAACAATTCATCAAATTTCAAACGTTGAATTGCCTGTTCCAAATCTGTTTTTGATTCAGGGGTATGTATCGATCGTACAGCATGTACAAGATGAAGCATTCCTTCGGCTGTGCGGATGCATTCCGGAAGCCAATCTTCCAATTCGGACAACGCCGCAAACGCATAGGACACCGCTGTTCGCACGCGATGCATTTTAAGAGAACCGGAGAGTCGATACACAGGAACCAATCTTCCTGTGAGTATTCGTCTTCCGGCTGGCTCGTGCATTGGATTAACCATGGATTTTTTGAATCGATAATCCAACGCTCCGGCAACAGAAAGTTTCATTCCTGGTTTGATTGCACGCATCAGATATTCTTGATTAAACCAAGTAATCGGCATGCTTCCTGTTTCATCTTCAAGCACCGCTTCCACAACTGTTATACGACGAGTTTTTGATGGACGTGACACAATAGATACAATCGTTCCTTCAACCGTAACTGTTTCTCCCAGTCTCACCTGTGAGATCTTTTTGATCTGAGAAAAATCATCATAACGAAATGGTACAGAAAACAATAAATCTCGTACCGAGACAATCCCCATGTTGCGAAAATCCTTCGCAGCATTTGTCCCAACACCAGGTAAAGCAGCCACAGAGGAAGAAAGATGGATAGCCATAATAAGTTTATCCTAGCAAACTGTTGGGAGAAACAAAAACACCACCAACGGTGGGTTTAACTGGTGCAGTTATACTTTCGGTGTTTCAACGTTTCGGATCATACGCAAATCATGGTTCTAACACCCATACAGTTTTCCAACTCGAAACAG
>CAYIPP010000039.1:0-6799 GCA_964365355.1 uncultured Gammaproteobacteria bacterium | reverse complement strand
AAAAAAGCGGCCGCAACCGCTTGAGTGAGAAACATGATGTCAGTCCAGATGGGCGAGTAGGTGCTCGCGTACCGACTCGCTGCGGACATCCGGATGCCGGACACCATGAGGCAGGCGGTGCAGGTCGTTAAAAATGACCGGCCGCCCCAGGTGTTGCTCGATCATCTCCAGAACGTCAGCGTTGAGCCGGATCAGACGCTGCGATATCGGCCACTCGAACTCGTCCAGGGATGCCCAGTCTGAAGGTCGGCCAAACGGAGCAATGTAGGGAGCTCCTGTATCCATGTCTTTGTTGACGAAGCTGCGACCCGTCATAGGACAGAAGACGAAGAAATCCCGCTCACAAACTTCATCAACAGCCTCAGGCTCACCTTGGGCACCGTAAAGCCCCACAAAGTCCAGCTCGGCCCCGAAAGCCTCACAGACCGAACGTGGATCTTTCCCTTGTTCGGAGGCAACCGCGATCCCGCACACGACACGCACGACATCAAGACCGTACCCTGCCAGGCCGTCGGCGATCGCGCGCACTACACTTCCTGTGTAGACTACGTCATCGACCAACACAATCTTCATCCGTTTGCTTGGGTGAGTGAAAGCGCCGAGTACAATGGCAAGTTGCTCGTACTGTCTCTCACATGATTCATTGCCGAAGCGCGAATGGATCCCTGGGAGGGGCTCAAGGGCATCGTTCACACAACGCGTGATATGAAGCATATGCGAAGATGGGCAATACACAGGATCGACGGCGATGACCGGTCGTTTCTCCTCACGTAGGAATTCCTGCACACCAGCGATCAACTCTCCTTCCGTGACACGATCGAAGTGATGTCCGTCGAAGGACAAAATGTCCGCCAGTCGCGCGCGGATCACTCCGTAGTCGAGCGAGATAACTCGCCCGAATTGAGTGAGCATCCACGGACTCAGCAACAGCTGCAAATCCTCCGAAACGATGTAATGTGGCAGCTCCATGGCACGACCTCTCGAAAAAGGACACGTTCATGACGCAATTCAGAAACTTCCTGAAGCTGTTGCTTCGAACCGTTCCGGTCGGGTGAACTTCCCCGTCGAGCCAGACGACCACACCACGTTCAGCGATCACCAGACCATTACGTTATGCATTTTACACTGTCAATCGCAAGCCGGACGGCTTCCTCTGGAGTCGAGGCCTCTAAAATACGTCGGCGTTCACGAGCATCCAAAAAAGTTCCGGCAAGTTTTTGCGACCACCCACCCACTCCCGTCAACGCCACCATCGGAATATCAATCTGATACCCGATCGCGAGTTCTGTAAGAGTTCCGGAACCACCGGAAATAGCGATGATCGCGTCACAAGAATTCACAAGCACAAATTCCCTTCCACCGCCCCGCTCAAGTCCGGTCACGATGAGGACATCTGTATTCCCGTCCTTATCCCAAATGTCCTTTCCTGTCCCATAAGTAACACCGACGGTCAATCCCCCTTTGCGTTTGGCACCGCGTGCCGCCGCCGTTGAGAGCGAATCGTAATCTTTCTCGGCGCCATACACGACAATAGCGCCATACTCAACAAGTAATTCTCCGACCCTCTCAGCAAGCGCAGCAATTTCTCCACCATACGCAAGATCCGCGGCAGAACCCATAACGCCAATCTGTATTCGTTTGTTTGTCATAGTGCTTTATCAAGAAGTAAAAACGGAGATCATCCCTAACCTCCATTCGTAAGCCTCAGACGCGCCAACATCCATTGAGCAGCCTCTGTGCCCGAGACGTATTAGGTCATTCCGGTACAGCAGGGGAGAAAAACAGACCGAACTGCTCGATGCCCTGCTTGCACAACCAGTCTGACTAATCCTCTCCCAGGGCGAGCGGCACGGCGGGAATGGGCGACAACCCACGTCCGACAAGCGTCTTGCAGTATTTCGCCAAGAAAGCGATCTCAAGGAGCGTCCCGCATACTCCGCCAATACGGGTCGTCCCAGCAGGACGTTGATAACCTCTTCAGCAAACCACTCAACATTTTCGAAATGGTCAGAGTTGAAGCCGATAATCGTTTAGTTCGTTTGATCATCCTCTTCAAATCTCCCACGACGCAGGAAAATTTTTTGTACATATTTGCCACATAGCTTCACATTATAAAAGATGCGGGAATATTTGACCCAAAGGAGTACCGTTATCTATCTCCTCTCATTAGAGTTATTCATTTTATGATCTGCAACGATTCCTTTTTGAATTTTGTAAAATTCAGTATAATCATGATGTATGAAAGAATCAGTATATGGTATTCTACCATCTGAAAAAAAGCGATTATTTTCCTCAAACAGAAAACCGAGTCCGGAAGTCCCGGACATGGATGAACAGTTCGAACAGCTCATTGATGGGCTCGATCCAGAATACAGGAAGCATTTTCGCATCCAAGAGCTTATTGATGAAGCAGAAACAACATTGGATTTTGCTCAAGCCATCGAAAAGCTGAACGCTTTAAAAAGAAAACGAGACGACTATTTGGATAAGATTGACGTATCATGGCAGCATCCGGACGTCCAAGTTGATCAAGAAACATTAAATCAATTGGGTCGAGAACTGCGATTTGCGGTTAATACTCCAAGTGGCTTCCTCGGAAATGGAGCTGTTGCCGAAGTTTATACATTCCGTCGAGATTCGCGCAACCTTTGTGTAAAATGGATAAAAGACTACGAACGTTACGCAGAAGGAGCACATATCCTAAAAGAAATTGAATTCATGGATCGATTGGAGGATCTGGTTGTTGATGGTGTCCGGGCTCCAAAACCATTCTTTGCCTTTAAGTCAATGCGCATGGAGGGTATTGTCATGGAGCAGCTCAATGCCACAAATTTTCAAAGAGTTTTAGAGAGACAAACAACGGAAGGATTGAAGGATGAATTTCCGCCAGTATTTAACCTCGAGAACTTTTTTGATAGTCTTGAAAACTACGTCAAGGCAATGCATACAAAAGGGGTGTTTCACGGAGATCTGTTTTTGAGAAATATAATGATTGATCGGGAAACCGGATTGCCTTATCTTATTGACTATGGAAAGGCTGTCTACGCAGACGAATCGTCTCATTCGGTTCAACAACGAAATGCCCTTGCTACGAATGACTTACAACTCCTTAGAAAAGCCAAAACAAAAGCAAAGAAGTGGATAGATCGACGAGTTGGTAAATAACATTGACAAACGTTTATTTCTATGATAAACACTAGTGCTCCAGAACATAGTTCTGGTAATGGTACATCGAATCCTGAGGAGAGGAACGTGTTTCAGATCTCGGAGTCAGTCTTGACGAACGTGCGATCTATCGCTCGTCAAATGCTCGAAACGAATGAAACCTTGGTTGGATACCCAAAAGGGGGTAAACGGCCGATGTTTCATATCGCGTTAAATAAAATGGACCTGAGCACGTCTCTGGCCACAATCCAAATTGACTCTCAAGAGGTTTTCATCGGATTTTTATAAGCCTCACCAGAGGCTCCACTCAACACTATACAGCAATGCAATATAGTGTTTTTTGTATCAGGACAGATCATACTCTCTTAAGATTGAAGTCTTCACCGAACGATAAGTTCATACTGATGATACATTATCGCTATGCGAAGCTCTAGAATAAAACAAAAAGTGTGAACCTGTCCGTTCAACCCTCACCACCTTCGCAAAGAAAAGTACACAACCACCGGACATCAGCCCGGTGGTTGTTTACTCTTATTGGCGCTGCATATCTGCTGTGGATAGGTGACGCCCGATGAATGACAAGCCCAATAGAATTCGATCTGCGGTATCCAGAATACTGGCTGCCATTGGCAGCGGTTATCTGGCGGAAGGTTCCTCTGAACTCGATGTGGTTGTTGTAGAAGCGTCTCGGAAATTTGCTGGCAGGTATGATCTCAAGGAATTTACTCCAGTAGCACTTGCAGCATCTCTACTTGATGGCCCACAGCAACCATGGGTAGATGTTTGGCGGCTGATACGTCGGTACGCGGTAGGGATTACGAAAAAGACAAAGACGAACACGGTCCAACGAGCCCATCACGTCATGCACTGCGGCGCGTCATGATTGAAGGGTTGTGCTTGTTGCGGTAGTTCGGCATTTATCTGTAAAATGATCAGGTCGGGTTGCTTCTTGAATGATTTCTTTCAAATCAGTACCTCCAACTCCACTCCACGCATCTACAAGTATTCTTCTATTCAACTCATCTGAATCATTTTCATGTGCAATAAGGACATCTTGAGTCCATTGATCACCCATGATTATTCCAAGCTGTCTGACTTGTTCCACAGACAAAACACCAAGAGTCTTACGAAAAAATTCTGTTCGTTGAAGGTACGGAATTCTGAGAAGATCAGACGTGAAAAATCTCTTGAGTAGCTGCTCTACGAGAGCCTTTACGACTAGTTCGTCGCTCGGTTCCTTATCAAAACGATAAGATCGCTTTTTTCTCCTTTGAAAGCCTCTCAAGCAAATTCTTCAATTAGCTTTCTAGAAAAAGATCTTTTTTTTAATGTAATTTGCATTCATCTTTGCAGCCTCCTGTATCGTTGAGACGGAATCTGACAAATGTCCCTGTGCAACAAATCTTTCAGCTGCTTCCAAAAATCCATTTGTGCCATCATCCTCACCTGCCAATTCGTGCCCTTCAGGCACGTCAACAATTTCAACGCGCCGAAAAGAAAAAAGAAACTTCAAGTTGAAAAATTTTTGGTTCTGCCTCGTGAGGACGTGCATCAATTCCATTTTCCATTAAGTAAGTATACCAAGAATTACTGATACAAGAATATTTTCGAAAAAAATGGCATGAAAATAAAAGCAACGAACGCTATTTCTGACGTTCGTTCCTCTTGGCTCGCCCTTCTCTCTGACTTTTGAGTATTTGACTGGATCAAAGAGTACAAGTATCCGACCGTAATGCACAATCAGATGAAAGCACTCCTGGCCAAGTACGAGAACGTGTAATGCCCCACGGATTTGCCGTTTGTTTGCCCCGGGGTAGACGTTGGACACCGCTTGCAAACCTGACCCAGCGCGTTGCCCAAAATTGAGAGCTTAATGCGATTTGCTTAACTTCCGAAAAGTTAAGCAAAATATGTCGAGTCATATTTGCTTAATTCAATGACCAGATTGCAAAGTTGAGATATGCGGCGAAACTCACCCATGCGATGTAGGGCACAAGAAGCAAGGCGGCCGGACGGGAAATTTTATAAAACGCGATGATCGTGGCAAGAATGGCGAACCAAAGGAATACGATATCAATAAGCGCACCGCCGGGAGAATGCAGACCGAAAAAGATAATTGACCAGAGCGTGTTCAAGACCAGCTGGCCGATAAATATACCGAGAGCGATTCTTACATCCCTGCAATCCAGTCCCTTCTTCCAAACGAGGAACGCCGCGATGCCCATAAGCGCAAACAGAGTCGTCCATACAGGACCAAAAATCCATGCCGGAGGATTAAGAGTCGGTTTGACGATCCCTGCGTACCAACCGGCAATGGACGGCGTGGTAAACACCGAGCCGATGATACCGGCAAGCTCGGAAACTACGACGGCGATTATAAGTTTGAATGTGTTGTTGATTTTCATATTTATTTTTTAGTTTGGTTATGGTGCTCGAGCGCAATGGGGTCAGGTCTTGAATCTTGAATTTTGGATTATCTTGCTCATGGTAGAGTAGTGGATACCAAGATGATCTGCAATCTCTTTTTGTGGATAGCCGCATTCTATATGAGCAGCACAAATCATGATGTTTCGGTGTGCCTTGTCTCGTAAGCTCTCAAATAAGGATGACAATTCTGGTCGTCCAACCATACATTCTTTTCTTGGAACTTCCGTGAATCTCGTTGTGATTGGATTTTGATTCCAAACATAATCAACAAATTGGGGGAAGCCAACAATGTTTCCTTCCACCGCATCGTTAAGGGGACTGTCTTCATCAATCCCCGCAAGGACAAAGATTCGATAGGCGTTTTGAGCCGTTGTTGGATCTTTACCAAAGTACTCAAGAATCCAATCAGTCGTCAGACTCTTATGTGGTTTACGATATCCAGCGGTTGCGCGATAACTGCTCCATTTCCATTCCTTTGGATGAGAAACCATCTTGGCTCGCACAGGATTCAACACGATGTATCGAGCGACCTCGAGTAAGTAGGTTTCTTTTTCGATCACGAACGACTTAAACCGACCCTGAAACAGGTGACCGTCTCGACTATGTATACGGTTAAAGCGTTGCGAATAAATACTATTGAGATCCCGCATTCCGCGAGACAAGTTAGCATCAGGAGTTTCGATCAATAGATGATAATGATTGTCCATCAGACAATAGGCGTGACAAATCCAATTATGTGCCTCACACGTTTGTGTTAATACCTGTAGAAATTGATTACGGTCGTGATCGGATTCAAAAATAGAACGACGTTCATTGCCTCGTGCTGTTATGTGGTACAGAGCATCTGAGAATTCAATTCGAAGTGGTCTCGCCATAAAAACAGTTTACCAGAATTCAAGATTCAAGACCTGACCCCAGATCGCACAAAAGTTTGCCATCAGGATCTATGACGAAAGCGGCATAATATGTTGGAGAGTAGTTTTTTCTTAGCCATGGCTTTCCGTTATCTTTCGCCCCATGTTTGATTGCGGCTTTGTAAAATTGATCAACTTGCTTCTTGGTGCTGGCCTTGAAGGCAATGTGAATTTTTCTGTGTGCGGGTTGGGTTTTTGTTGCTTGTGCAATTTCAAGAATAGGATCCTCTCCTAATCCGAGTCTGTAGAATTATTCACGTTTTGGAAAAATTTTTGTAGACCGGATCGATTCT
>CAYIPP010000038.1:0-6979 GCA_964365355.1 uncultured Gammaproteobacteria bacterium | reverse complement strand
TTGCATGTCAAAGAACAAGACGAAAATATACCATATTTTGGCCAAAATGTCAATGTTTTGCACTCAAAATCGGACTTTTTGTGGGAGATCTTGGCGATCTTTGGCTACACCGAAAGGCCAAATGAACGCTCTCCAAAAATATGCGGTAGCGTCTCCGACCACTGTTTGATTTGTTGGATCAGGGTGTTCCAATGCTCAATACAATGGGTCACCACGTAAAAACAGCAGATTCATCTGCTGTTTTTACGTCCCAAAATACTAACTACTCACACCCACACACGGTTACAATTCCCGATTCTCGACCTGACCCCAATCCTTCTTGACATCATTTGAACCATTTGTCTTAATGAATACATAGAGAAATCACTAATCTTTTTTTATGCAAGTTGAACTAGATCCAACGACTATGCCCAAAATTTCAGGTGCGAAGGTCGCAATCCTGCAAGCGAAGTGGTATCGCGAACCGATTGATCGCATGGTTACTAAGACCATAGAACTTTTGGAGACAGCTGATTGTCCAACACCGGAAGTGCATTTATTGCCAGGTTCACTTGAGCTACCTTTGGCTGCGCAGGCACTTATGCGAAAAGGGGGATATGATGCCATTATCTGTTTTGGTGCGATTATGAAAGGAGAGACGTATCATTTTGATATGATCATGAATATGTGCGTCGACGGTTTTAACCGAGTTATGCTGGGAGAAGGTATACCGATCATTATGGAGGTTCTCCCAATTTCAAGCGTTCAGCAGCTAAATGCACGCAGTCAGGAAGATTCTTTTAACAAAGGTATTGAGGCTGCGATGGCAACGGCAGAGATCATTGATTGGCGACGACGTAATCTTGCGTAGTGTGTTAAGGCGTATTCACATTGTTGCCGGGTTCATTCATAAAGATATTTGCGCATTGATGATTGACGCTGCCAAAGATGAGGCGAAAAACTTGGGTTTTGTGATCGATAGGTGTGTATGGGTTCCCGGATCACTTGAAGCACCTTTGGCCGTGAGTATGTTGATAGAGAAGGATCTGCCTGATGCCATTATCGTTTTTGGTGTTCAACAACAAGGAAAGACAAAACATGGAGAAGTGATTGCGAATCAAGCGACGGCTGCGTTACTAAATCTTCAATTACAACATCGAATGCCGATGGCTATTGCGATTATTGGTCCTGATGCAACGTTGGAGTATGCACGGGAAAAGTCTGATCGAACGGCGCGTAAGGCTCTACGCGCAGCTGTTTATATGGCAAATCTTGTTGTCAGCGCATGAGGGGTCGTTACTTGTCGGATAAAATGCGACAAGTAACGACTTGACCCCAATCTTGCAAGGAACATGAAATGAAGCTACTCTTCTGGGCGTACATCACACTCGCCATCATCGCGATGGCAGTAACGTACAAGGCCACCTCTCACAGATGGTGGTCGCTGACCGTTCTGTTCACCATACTTTCGGCGTACTGGATCGCACGCTGCTTCCAGACACGAAGGGAACTGAAGTCAAGGGCTGTATTCACTCGCAGTAAGGAGATCTCATGACCACAACCGCTTCGATTCATCCGACCACGCTTCGTCTGCTTAACCTTGACCGGCCAAAGCTCGAGCTGTTCCTTCTGGTCATGCTGACGCTGACGATGTCGCTGTTTGCCGGGCTGCCTAGCCACGGTGTCTACGAGCTGATGCTCGAGCACGGTCTTGTCGTGAATTACCCGCAGTTCGTTCTGATTTGGATGACAAACGGCGTCTTCTGGGCGTTCACGTTTTTGCCGGTGCTCAGTTTCCAGGTCGACAAGGACAGGCCTTTCCGGTCGTGGATTACCTGGAGCAACTGGGCAAAGACTCACTCGCTCCTGCTCGCCGCCTGCTACTACGGTAGTGTGCTCGAATGCGTTAAGGGTGTGTGTAGACTAATATAGTCTTACTTGACAGGATGATAGATGTCTGACCCCTTATGCACTCAATCCAAACAACTGACCCCGCGGTCAGCGAGATTCACCCTTTCGGTGGTTCGCTGTCGGCGGGGTGTTTTTTTCGACAAAATAGTAAATCGACTGCCTTGTGAGCGGTCGATTTTGGTCAAGGCTAGGCTTGCCGTAAAATTAGCAGAATATTGTTTACTTCGTTACGACACTTTTTCCAGAAACAGCTGTGTCTAAAGGAAGTTCTGTTGTGATAAGTGGAAGTGACGAATTCGTTTGTGTTTTGGTTGTCAGATCTGTTGCTTCTAAGGATAGTTGATTTGTCAGTTTCATGAACGTTCCCACATCAGAAGTTTTTGGAGTTACCGTGACGTTAAACCATGCTTGAGCGTTTTTGATATCATTTGGAAGTTTTGAAATTTGCCAACGCACTTGTCTGGTTGTTGGATTATAAGAAAGGATTCCAATGTCTTTTCCAGACAAATCTGTCCACGCGACATCTTGTGGAAGAATAGTGGAGACTTCAACAGTTCCAAGATCGTGCAATGAATTTTTCAGATCCCAAATAATTCGATATGACGTTGATGCGCCAACATGAGGAGGAACATCACCAGATCCGAGTGGGGTTCCATCTTCAGCAAAATAGAGCGCGTATGCAGATAAAGAAACATTCGACGCAATTGCCAGTTGAATGGGAGTGGCTTCAATCGTGCGAGTGCTTGTGATGGAACCAATTTTTTCGACATCCATGGAGACAGAAACGGTGAAGACATCAGAACTTCCCTCGCTGATCGATTCGTGAAGTGGAAGAGTAAAATCGATCACGCCTTCTTTTCCCGGATCAATTTTTTCAAGTGCGGGAGTTGTTTTTTTGTTCCACACAACTTGATTGTTCGAATGAACTCCGTCTGAGAGATTAGCTTTATCCCATGCAATAGGCACAGATGCATTGGATGAAAGATGAAGAGTAAAACTCACACCTTCTACCGAATCTGTTCCTGGATTTTTGTAATCAATAGATCCACGAATGGTTTTTCCCGGTTGGACTGTTTGATCTTTGTCTGACCCATCAAGGATGAGATGAAAACTGACTGCACCTCCCAGAACATTCGTTTGTACTTGTGTTTTGATCTGTTCGAACAATGTTTCTTCATCCATGAAACCAATGATTGCACCAACTGTCAGGTCACCGGAAGCCGTTGAAGTAAATGTTCCGGAAAACGTCACATCCTGAATTTTTTCCGGATTAAGTGTTGGAATTTCCCAAAAATGTTCATCGGCATTCAGTGCAGGATTCGATGAGATGATGACAAAATCAGCGGGAAGGACTGGCAAGACTCGTAGATTGAACACAGGATCTTTTCCTGTATGTTTGATTTTGAGTGTGTATTCAACTTGATCACCGGCAAGCGCTTTTTCAGGGCCAGTGATATTCATCTCAATCGTGGATTCTTTGAGATCAACATTTGTTGTTTTGATTTTTTGAAATTCAGAATTGAAGTTCGCCGGTTTATAGGTAAAGAGCGCTTGAATCCGTTGAGAGCTAGGAATTTCTGAGAGGAAAATTCCTTTGACGATAATCGCTCCGTCCGAATGAGGAGTCAGAGATCCAATAGTCCATTGTTGTTCTGCGGTTGGTTCAGGCATGGTGGAAGTCAGATGAAAACTGGTTGGCAAATTGAGTTTCATGTCCAGTGCGGCAATCGGAACATCACCAGTGTTTTCATAGCGAATCGTTAAAGCCGTTTCTTCGCCTGCTCGAATGGTTTTTTCCGTTTCAATCGAGGTAGTCAATGTTTGATTGCTATCAAACAATCCTTGTGTGAATAAGAAAAAACTTCCCCAAGTAAGCAACGAAACAATGAAAAGAAATACAATTGTTTTCAGGAGAAATCGAGTGAGTTTTGATGTTTTGTGTTGAGCAAGACGAGTGAGGTCCGGAATTTTTCCATCTTTGCCCGTATAAATTGTTCGAAGATCTTGTCGAAATTCACGAGAAGAGCGTTTCTTGTGTCTGTGTGACATACAAAGAAGAATCGGCAATTACTTTAGCAGAATGGCAAAGAATGCATCTACCGAATTGTTAAACGTGAGGTGGGATAGGTCTTGTGATGTCCAGAGCATAGGTCGTTCTTTTGGCAGGGAGAGAGAAACCTCTGTTGTACGATCGATTGTGCCCGCTTGTTTTTGGATCGTCAATGAATAGGGGAAATGAGCGTCAATTCCCACGGCGGTTTTTAAGCGATCGTGAAAAGAGTCAGATTCTTTTGTCAGTGAGAAGGGGAGTCGGTATTGGAATTGAACCGTGGATGTTTCTCCAGGTGCTGTTTGAATCCAGTTGCCGAATACCGTTTTGCCTTGCTCTTCATAGACATCGGTTGCACCAGGTTGGTTGGGAAGAGTGGTGGCCACAGTGAATTGAAGATCATCATCAAAAATCCAATCTTCTTCCGGTTGTTCGAAAAGAGACTGATCTGGAATTCTAAATCCGTGTGCGTTGATGAGTTCACTTCCTTTTGGAACATACATACGCACATAATCCACATTGTTCACTCCGGTAAATGTTGTGCCAGTGATTCCGTGATGTGTGCGATTGATTGTGACCGTATTGACGAAAGAACCATTCGTATCGATCTCAACGTTTAATTGGATGTGTTCTTCCATAACTCCATCTGTTTTTCCACCGCCCAAATTTGAATCAATCACCATGAGATAGTCTTGGCTTGCTTCTTGGATCGCACCACCCCAACGATGTTTCAAGATTTGTCGTTGGATTTCTTCGTTTGTGAAATAGAATTGAATATCCTTTTGTGCCAGACCAATAGAAAGGTGATCGATGAGTGTTAAGAATTGCTCTGGTTTGCCTTCCAGAACACGTTCGACTAATTTTGGTGCCAAGTCTCCGATAAATTGTTTTGGGGTATTTTCCATTCGATCGTATTCAAGTTCAACGATTTTTTGTGCTTCAAAGAGAAAATTTTCTTGATCGATCGTTCGGTTATAATCCGGCATATCAATTGGACCAAGCAGTCCAATCAGATCAGCGACATGGGTTGCATTAATGGTGATCACTCCATCGATACTTGGACCGCCCGCATCTTGATAAAATTCAATCATCTGTCGCGCACTTGTTGGAAAATCCGGAAACCAGTTCGCATCTTGAAATTCCCATCGAGCATTGATGAGTTGAAGTGGTTTTGGCGCGATACGTGAGTGTTGGAGCAGTCCTTGTAAATCATACGTTCCACCTGAGGGAACGTTCAGACGTTCCATGACACCATCGCGAACTTTTAATTCCGCAAAGCTCCCCATGAATCCTCCCGTTGGTCTGATTTCTGTATTGTTTTGAAAAACAAGCAAGTAACGTTTTGTTTCTGTTCCTCCCAAAATATGAATAGCAAGATCACTCAACTCGTTGAAATCAGTAAGTGTTTGCACAATGATAGGAAGCTGTGTTTGGATGGTGGCAAAGGTGGTTTGTTGATCTTCCGGAATGAGTTTGACATCCACTTCTTGCATCAACTGATTGGCTTGTGTCATGTGCGGAAGCGTTGTTTGCAAGTAGGATTGCAAGAGTCGGATGCGCGAAACAGGAGTTGGATCTGTTTCACGAGCGATAGCATCGAGCGCGTTGGTCATGTAGGAACCGGCAATCGTGAGATGTTCACCGGCTGAAACTAGATTTTTTCCCATGGACAAACGTGAGTTTGTTTGAGGAAGTGCGGAAAGTAAAAGAGAAGTGCCAGTACCGATTTCTTTGATAGATGCTTGCGCTTGTGAAAATTTTAGTTGCGCTTGTGAAAAGGCACTTGCAGCGCTTTGTTCTTGAGCCACAGCGGCATCAGCTCCAGATTTCAAGTAGGTAAATGCTTCTTGTGAAACGGATTCGATTTGTGATTTGGTTTGCGTGAGACCACTGACGATATTTGTGGCATGAAGAGGAAGGACAAAGACAAACGAAATGATCACAAATGCACCAACAGGTCGCAAAAATGAAGGAAGTACAAAGCGTGGTTTGTCCTTGTTGAAGGTAGGAAGCGGTTTGAGTGCAACGGTTTCATCAAGTTCTACAAGTTCGCTCTCGTCGACTTCATCAGGTTCTTCTTCTGGCAGATCAAAATAGGCAAAAATATCTTCAGGGGTTTTTTGGGGAACAAAAGAATTGAGATGAAGAGTAGATTGATTGGGAAGACAAACAGAGGCAAAGTCTTGGCAAAAGCGTTTGGCGCTTGCCGAGGTTTTTGATGGAACAGGTTCAAGAGATTGTGAGAAGATGTGAGAAAGATCTTCGTGAATTTGAAATTGAACATCTTGAAGGTTCAAGATCAGACTGTTAGTTGGAGCTGTGATGTGTGTCAACGCCTCAACAGATGGATGGAGAAAATTGAGTTGAATGAGAGGTTCCTGTTCGAAAAGCGTTTCTGGAACAGGAAGTGGTTTTTTGAGATTGAGAACAAAGGGAGAATGTTGATGACTGGCATGCCGCACCGCGAGTTCTGTGGAAGCAGATTTCAATAAGTGTTTCATGTGCAGATGTGCAGGAACCGCTTCATCAAAATACGTTGTTTGTGCGGTAGCACGTTTTCGACGAACAAGTGTGTTTTTCAATTCTTTGTTATGCAATTTTTTTGTAACAGAAGGAAGAACAACAGGATGTGTTGATGTCCGTTTTGGTGTTTGAGATGCTATCAGTGGTTTGGGTTTACGGGTGCTCACAAGACAGATAAAGACGCTGAATATGTTGGGTCATGTGTTTCCAGGAATACCGTTGGATTTGTGTAAAACCTCTCTGAATCAAATCGGTTCGTTGTTGAGGATTGTTCAGAAGAGATGCAAGTCGTTGTGCTGCTTGTTGTGAATCGTCTGGAGGGAAATAGAATGCGGCATGACCAAGTATTTCTTGTAAAACAGGAATATCTGAACAAGCAACGGGTGTTCCCATGGCCATGGCTTCAAGTGGTGGTAGACCAAAACCTTCGATGCGTGAGGGAAAGACGTAGAGTTGAGCGTGTGTGTAGAGTTCGGATAGTGTTGTATCAGAAGGATTCTTGATACAGGTGATATG
>CAYIPP010000037.1:0-7195 GCA_964365355.1 uncultured Gammaproteobacteria bacterium | reverse complement strand
AATATCAGGAAACCTTAACGTTTTGGAGGGTTGCCACCAAAATGCTTGGATACCCATGGTAAACGCTCGTTTCCGACAAAGTCGGACGCTGCGCAATGACAGAATGAATAGGAGTTTTGCAACGGTCTCAACATTCGGATTTCTTTTTCAATCTGATACAATCGATGTGTATGAATTTTCGAAAAAAAGCTGTGTTTGCTGGAGGATGTTTTTGGGGGATGGAAGAGTTGTTTCGGTCATTGCCTGGAGTTGTAGATACAGAAGTTGGATATATAGGCGGGCAAAACGAACATCCAACCTATGAGAACCATCCTGGACATGCTGAAGCACTCAAAATTGAGTATGATCCAGAAAAGATATCCTATCGAAAGTTGTTGGATTTTTTCTTTCGTATCCATAATCCAACAACACTGAATCAGCAAGGAAATGACAGGGGAACATCTTATCGATCTGCTATTTTTTACAATTCAACCGAAGAAAAGGATGAGGCAAAACAATTCATTGATCGAGTGAATGATTCGGGACGTTGGGAGGATTCGGTTGTCACAACACTGGAACCAGTGTTAACCTTTTGGCCTGCTGAAGATGAGCATCAAGATTATTTACAAAAAAATACACGTGGTTACACCTGTCACACGATTCGATTTGGAACGTATCTCAAAAATGGTATTTAAAGGCTTATTTACTTATTTCTCGAATTAAATTCGCTCATCACCTATATCCATTGTTTTTTTCTTGAAAAGAATGTATGATCCGTCGGTTCACAAACGAACAATTTATGATGAAAAATTTCAACCGAAAGGGAAAAACACCAGATTGGAAACAAGGTGGCGGATTTGGTGAAAAAAAAACTAAATTTCGTGCAAACTGTGCAAAATGTAAACGCCCATGTGAAGTTCCATTTAAGCCAAATGGAAGCAAGCCAGTTTTTTGTAGCGATTGTTTTGAAAAAGAACATGATTTTGAACCAAAACGATTTGGACGAGATTCGGGACGTATGAGTTTTGATTCAGGCCCAAAACGATTTGGAGGTCAAAATTCTGGATATAGCGGTTTTGAACAGAAGCAAATGTTCCGTACACAGTGTGATCAGTGTGGTGATCCTTGCGAAGTTCCATTTCGTCCGTCTGGTGAAAAACCCGTGTATTGTTCCGACTGTTTTGGACACGGTGGTGATGCACGTGTAAAGCATTCAGGGAAGAACAAACCTGCACACAATGATCAATTGATGGATCAGTTTGTGCAATTAAATCAAAAGTTGGATACATTGATTGAACTGATAAAAACACCTGCGGTTGTTCACACAATTTCTCTTCAAGATCAACAGAAGAAATCAGAGATAGAATCAACGAAAGAAAAAAAATCAAAAAAAGTCGTTGAAGAAAAAGAAACAAAGGCAAAAAAAAGTGATACAAAGAAAGAAGCAAAACCAAAGAAAGAAAAGAAGAAGGCAACAAAAAAATAAGTAGACAAAAGAGCTCTGAAATTACAGAGCTCTTTTTAATTCAGAAATTTCTTGTTGTGTGAGTGGTCGAGTATGTCCAACCGCAAGCGTACCAAGATGAATATTCATGACACGAATCCGGGAGAGTGCATTGACTTCATATCCAAGTTTTTCACACATACGACGAATTTGTCGATTACGTCCTTCTTTCAGAATAAGATGAAATTGATTTGATGCAATACGTTTTGTGTCTGCAGGTTTTGTTTTTGATCCAAGAATCGTCATGCCACGTTCTATTGTCCGTAAATCTTCGTCGGTGATAGGTTTGTCTACTGTCACAACGTATTCCTTTTGGTGGTTTCCTCGAGGATGGGTGATAGCTTCGGACAAATTACCATCGTTTGTCAAAATAAGAAGTCCACTTGATGCCACATCCAATCGTCCAATAGGGAAGAGACGTTCTTTGAGTCGCAAAAATGTTGCGATCGTGTCATGTCCCATCGGATCAACAGATGTCATGATTCCCACAGGCTTATGAAACGCAAGATATTGAAGATGCGGTCGAGCAGAGAAAATTTTTTTTCCATTGACGAAAATTTCTTCTTTTCCAGAAACAATCATACCTTTTTCAGCAATCTGTCCATTAACCGTGACTTTTCTTTCATCAATCAACGTGTCAGCCCGTCGACGAGAACAGACACCTCGTTCCGCCAGATATTTGTTGATTCGCACGTTCATATCAGGATTTTTTTGATTCTGTATACAACTGACCGCATGCGGCAGCAATGTCATCTCCCATCGTTTTTCGGATGGTGACAGTTACATGGTGCTTATCTAAGTAAGACTTAAACGCATCAACTGTTTGTGATGTGGAAGTATTAAAGGATCCGTCCGTGAAATTATATGGAATCAGATTTACACGAATGTTTCCAACACGATTGATCAGATTGGTAAGCAGTTTTGCATGATGCATGGTGTCATTGACACCCTCAAGCATGACGTATTCAAACGTAAGATGATGACGTCGGTTGCCAAAATGGATAAGATATCGTCGTGCCCAATCCTCAAGTTTTGGAAGAAACTCTTCGTAAGAAGTAGGAACAATCATTTTACGAGTTTCCGAATCAGCGCTATGAAGTGAGACAGCGAGTCGAACATGAGGCCACTCAGAATCTTTGAGAATATGTTCAAGACGTGGAAGAACTCCAACGGTCGAGACGGTAATACGCGTGTTGCCAATTTCCGTGTACTTCAAAATGGTATGGATTGCCTCTTTGACGTGTTCATAGTTCGCCAAAGGCTCTCCCATACCCATGAACACAATATTACTGATGCGTTGTTGCAGTTTAGGATGTTTGAATACATATTGTATCCAGTATCGATATTGGTCGATAATTTCATCGGCAAGAAGATTTCTCGTCAACCCCATTTTTCCTGTCGAACAAAACTGGCAACGCATTGCACAACCGACTTGAGAGGAAACACACACAGTCCAATATCCACGATGATTTTGCATGAGGACGGTTTCAATTTGATTTCCTCCTGCAACTTCCAATAAAGCCTTACAGGTATCTTGGCTTCTACTTTCCTGAACAACGAGTTCTTTCACGCTGATCCAAGGAATCTTTTTTTCTAGCTGCTCTCGCATGGCAAGAGGCAGTGAGGAAACATCAGTCCAAGATTGGAACACAGGTTGAAACAACGCACTCTCGCATTGTTTGAGCCGGTAAGAAGGCATGTCAGGAAAGAGTTGTTCAATCTCTTGGTGTCGTGAGATTGGTTGCATACAATCAGCCTAAGCTGGTGGTTGTGATGATGGTCGATCAGATCTTTGCAATCGAGATCGCGGATGAGAACGATCACGAGGTCCTGTTGAACGAGGGGAACGATGACCATGACTTCGATGGCGATCAGGTCGTCGATGAGATGGGTTTGTCTGTGTTTTTTCTCGTTCATCCAAATGTTCAACAATTTCACCACTGGCTGTTTTTACGGATAAGCGTGAACGAATAAGGCGTTCAATTTGTCGGATGTCATTTTTTTGTTCAGGTGCGGCAAAGGAAATGGCTTTTCCGGCTCGACCCGCACGGGCCGTACGTCCTATCCGATGAACGTAATCTTCTGTGTGATCCGGAAGGTCAAAATTGATGACAAGTTCAATTCCCGTCACATCAATTCCACGAGCAGCAATATCTGTGGCAACGAGAATGCGATACCGACCGGATTTAAATCCAGCAAGTGCATCTTTTCGCTGAGCAAGCGATCGATTTGAGTGTAATTCCGTAGACGAATATCCCATGGTTCGAATAGTCCGCGCAATTTTTGTTGCACCATGTTTTGTACGGCTAAAAACTAAAACCGTTCCTCGATACTCACCAAGTACTTTTTTGAGCAATGCAATTTTTTCTGTTTTTGGAACAATAAACACTTCTTGATCCACGCGTTCTGATGTGGTTCCTGATGGTGCCACTTCAATACGCAAAGGTTTTTTCATGTATTTTCGCGCGATTGTACTGATGGCTTCCGGCATCGTTGCCGAGAAGAGTAAGGTTTGTCGATCTGTTGGAACACCAACAAGCACACGTTTAAGTTGTGGTTCAAATCCCATATCAAGCATATGATCCGCTTCATCCAACACCAGTGTACCGACGTTTCCCAAGGTAAGATTTTTTTGATCAAGATGATCAATCAATCGTCCTGGGGTTGCAATAATGACATGTGGTTTTCGACGGATGTCTTGTAATTGAAGAGACATGGAAGCGCCACCGATTAAGATGGCTGTTCGTAGTCCAAATGGTCCACCAAATTTTTTAAATGTTTCTTCTACTTGTAGGGCAAGTTCTCGTGTAGGCAAAATAACAAGACCGACTTTTTTTGTGATGGAAATGCGTTGCATGACAGGAATGGCAAAGGCAAGTGTTTTACCTGTTCCTGTTTGTGCGATGCCGATTAAGTCTTCCCCGGCAATTCCTTGGGGGATTGTTTTTTCTTGGATGGGTGTTGGATGCAGGAATTTCATTCGATCAAGTTGATCGAGCAAATCTGGTGCTATTCCCAAACTTCCAAATGTGACGTTTGTATTTTCTTCTCTCATAGATGCGCGTCTTTAACAAGGTAACCGGAAACGGTTTCACCTATTGTGTGTCCAATAAGGGACGATCCAAGAGGGGACATATGAGAAATACGACCGTGCATTGGGTCAGATTCTTGAGGTCCAACGATTTGGAAATTTTTTAGTACACCATCTTTTTCGAGTTCAACCCATGAACCAATCTGAATTGTGGTGTTCAAGGTTTCATTTGGTTGAATAATCATGGCGCGTTGAATGTTGTCTTTGAGAACAATAACTTGATTGTGCAATCTCCTCATACGAGCTTTTGCTTCTTGATATTCTGCATTCTCTGAAAAATCACCGAATTCAGCCGTAATTCTAACGTCTTCAATCGCTTGAGGAAGTTCGGATGTTTCAATTCGCAGTAACTTCTTCTGGAGTTTTTCCAATCCTTCTTGTGTGAGATAAAATGGCTGAGTATCTACTACTGTAGATTTTAATCGTTCCGAACGACGTGTTGGCAGTCGCATATCAATAAATACTATCACGGAGTTGGAACAAAAAGGAATTGCGTTGAATAAAAAACCGAGCATGTGCTCAGTTTGAATCGACGACGAGAAGCGGTACCTTCTCATCTGCCGTAAAAGTAAGCGTTCGTTCATTGTCCGTCTGAGGAAGAAGTACGAGATCGCCATCGATGGTGAGACGACGATCAAATGTCATCACTCTTCCTGTATGAACAGGAGCATTAAACATGTAGTGCTTGATCCAGGGCGGCATGCGACCAAGCCAGATAAAAAGCGCGGCAGTAGCAAGACGTTTGAGTCCTCCCCAATACACAATGCCAGAAAAATGGTTTGGTTTGCTCTGTCCTTTGAACGGTCGACAAGATCTCACAAGTTCAGGAACGGCGCCAAACGTGAATCCAACATAGTGTTTTGGATGAATCGCTCTTTGATCAAGAAAGATGCGACCTTTCAAAAAATGAATTCGATTACTTGCAAGACGTATACGTTCCGAAAGAACAGAGAGAATGGTCAAACAGACGATCTTGATCACACTCACCAACCCACCTTTACCTTTCTCTTCATACCAGTCAATCATATCGCAGATAATGCCGTTAGCAAACACTGCAGCATGACGTTTAATGTCTGACCCGGAATCCTGCATGCAAACCGGTTGCCAGTTACGTTGTGTAAGTTGGAGTTTGCGATGAAAGATGTCGGAGAGATTCTTGAGCGGATTACGACTTTTGAAGCCGTGGAATCTTGCCATGTAACAAAATTCGCCACCGCCAACAGAAACTATACTCGGTCGTTGTTGTGTTGGTTGTCCAATAATCCAGTTGAGAACATGATTGAATGTTCCATCGCCACCAACGACATAGATCTTTGTAATGGTCCCTTGTTGGGCGAGTTGGTTCAGTTGCTTGATCACATCATCCTGTTCATCACAATCGATGATATGGCCAAACTGAGAAAAGTCACGTCGGATTATGTTTCGAATACGATCATCCTTACGAAGCCGCGTGGCTTTCGGATTTACCACAATAATATTCACGCCTCCTCCTTTCCGTTTAAAAACAAGAACGGAGAAAAGAACACTAGCTGAACGACGTGGTCTTGTCAATTCTAAGAAACATGAGACCGTTGCAAAACTCCTATTCATTCTGTCATTGCGCAGCGTCCGACTTTGTCGGAAACGAGCGTTTACCATTGAGTGAAGCAATCTCTGTGTTTTTCAAAAAATAGAGATCGCCACGTCGCTCTTTGATAACCTTGAGCTCCTCGCAATGACGCGTCGGTGAGTTTTGCAACGGTCTCAAAACGTGAGTCAAAAGAATTATTCCAATTTGTGTTATACTTTTTCTCTATGCTAGAGAAAAATTGGAAAGAAACGTTAACCAAGGAACAATACCATGTGCTTCGAGAAAAAGGCACTGAAACACCTTTTGAGGGGAAGTATGTAACTTATCATGAACATGGTCAGTATTATTGTGCCGGTTGTGGCACACTTCTTTTTTTATCAGAAAATAAATTTGATTCCGGATCGGGCTGGCCAAGTTTTGATCAGGTTGCTTCATCCGATACGGTTGAATTGCACGAGGATACACGTGGAGGAATGCAAAGGTTCGAAGTGATTTGTAAAACATGTGGAGGACATCTCGGACATGTGTTTGATGATGGTCCAACCAAAACAGGAAAAAGGTTTTGTATCAATTCTTGCGTATTGAATTTCAAAAAAACCTAGTGTATGCCCTTGTATATTCTCAATATCTTTCTTGGTTTTGTTGGATTTCTTTTAGCGTTTTACATTGCTCAAAAAAAGCGTAAAAAAGTTCAACATTTTGTTTGTCCACTTCGTGGGAATTGTCATGACGTGATTTACAGTGATTATTCCAGGGTGTTTGGCATCCCTATCGAATATCTCGGAATGTTGTATTACGGGATCATCGCTCTTGCTTACGGATTTTTTTCCGTCGTGCCTCATAGAAGTATGTCCGCGGTAGTTATAATCTTTTTCCTTTCAACGTTCGCCGTTGTCTTTTCTGTCTATCTCACTTTGCTTCAAATTTTTACGTTAAAAAAGCTGTGTACGTGGTGTTTGATTTCTGCAGGACTCACGGTGTGTATCTTCAGTCTCTCTAGTACCCATTTAAATTAATTTTGAGCCTGGTGGATTGAATGGTATGCTTGTGG
>CAYIPP010000036.1:0-7384 GCA_964365355.1 uncultured Gammaproteobacteria bacterium | reverse complement strand
AAAATTGGTGATAAAGAATCAAACTTGATTGAAATTTTGCATGAAAAATTGAGAGACCGAGTCAAAATAATTGCTTCTCAAGTTGCGCCGCATTTGGGAGATGTGAAAGAGAAAGCGATTGATTACGGGGCTGGCGATGGGCAAGTAACACAAATGTTGCACAATCAGTTGGGCATGGATATTGAAGGTGTTGATGTGCGCTTGTATAAAGCCCCAAATGTTATCGTCCTAATTATGCTTTTTAACGGCGGTCATGTAGAAGCGGAAGACGGAACTTACGAAGCCGCCTTGCTTACAAATGTCCTTCACCATGAAAAAGCTAACGAAAAGATTTTTGACGAACTTGATAGAATTGTGTGGCGCAAACTTGTCATTCTTGAAACGGTGCCAGTCGGCGAAACCGAAGAGGTTATGGAACAAGACAAGGATAGAACTTTTATGAACGACTATTTGTATAATCGTCTTTTCCATAGTGTTGACGTGCCTGTTCCTGGCACATTTGAAACTCCGAAGAAATGGGTAGATCGTTTTGCTCAACATGGTTGGAAATTGGTTAATGAAGAAGATTTGGGTTTCGACCAACCAACAATTAAGGACAGACATTATTTGTTGATTTTTGAAAAATAATGAATTTGCCGCCAAAGAGAAACTGGAAATTGTCATCGGTGCGGCTCCGCCGCATTTTCAGAATTTTTTCGCGGGGGGAATTCCTCGCCGCCTGTGGCGGCGAAATGCGTTCGGACTATCTTTAAAATACTGTACCAAAACAGAACGAATCGGAGTAAGAGCGCAGCAAGGCGCGACTGAAAGGAGTGAGTTTTTGGCAACAAATAATTACCTTAATTTCTATGCCCTTTTCATTTTTTTCGCCCTTCAACACTTGAAAGGCGTGGCACGGACATGATAAAGAGAGAAAAGCTATGCACAATCAAAGGAGGTGCGACATGAGAGACATACAGACGAAGCGGTCGGCGCACATGGTCATCATGGAGATGATCTGCGAGACGTGCAGAGATTTTAGCAAGAGAACTCACCGACCTGGGAGTGTTTGGTCATGAAGATCGAACAATAGGTGGTTGTGAAGTAGTATCTCGAACACATTTGTATTCTTTTTCAAGAATATGGTTTTTTTAAACAAAAATTCACGTATAGACGTGAATAGAAGAGAAATGACTACTTGAATGGAGTGTGCTCTCCACAATTGACACACCATGCTGCATTTTCCAGGATCAATGTTCCGCAGGTACAAGTTGGAGCAGGAGTAGGTGGAATGTATTGCACACCGCATTGATGACAGTAAAGCGCTTGATTTTTTACGTGTGTATTGCAGTTTGTGCAAATTGCATGTTCTGGCTCTTTTTTCTTGAGAGAATTGAGAGTATCGATTTGTCTACCGCATTTTGGGCAGTACAAACAGTTGCTCTCAAGATGATTGCAACAGACAGGACAGTATTTCCATTTTTGATTTGAAAGAGGATTGTAACATTCGTCAATGGATGAATGATAATCATGCCTCCAAGCCATTGATTTCTCCTTGCAAGATGTTCTTGCGCTTGCTTCCACAACGGAAACAATAGGTGTTGTGTTGAACAAACGTGCGAAGTCCACATACAGGACAATGCACACCTGATGGACCAAAAAGTTTTGATCCACGTTCACACCAATCGTTGAGGGTAAACAGGTCGGTCTGTTCGCGCCATGTTCTAATAAACACCGGCTCAAGCATTTGCCAGTTAAGAAGAACAAGTTCTGCGTGAGGTGGAATCCCATGTGATCGAACGAAGTGTGTAATACGATTCACCATGAGCATGGTCGGGGCGACACCGAGTTTAATGCTTTGTGACGGAGCCCAATCAATACCAAAGACACCGTGTTGAAGTTGTGTATCGTTTGGATCGGAAAAGTATACCCACCGAATGAAACCTCCAAATCCATGAACAAGGTTTTCTTGATCGTAACACAAAGGATAAGGATCAACGTTTTGAAAATCTTGAATCAGATCTGCGTGTAAGCCACTTTTCAGTTTGTTCGGAGTGGCAAAAATGGTGATGGCATCTTGCCAGTGTGTGACGCCTTTTCCAATTCCCCATTCGTACCAGTGACAATGGAATCCCGGTTTCAATCCATGAGAATTTTCTTTCATGATGGACTGTGTGAGAAGAGCGTGACCAAGAAATGGAACAAGAGATGAAACTTCGCGGCGATCTTCGCCTGTTTGGACGAAGACAGACATGGTTTTCTCCATGACAAAGAGTGAAACCATTGAGATTGTTACATAATTTTGCAATTTTGGCAATCAATCTGGATTCTCGGTTCTTGAATGGATCTTTGTGATACACTTGCTGTGATGAGTATTTTAGTAACGAGTGATCACTCTTTGCATTATGTCAGATTCTCCAATATTTCTTATTCTGGATGGAAATGCCCTTTTGCATCGTACTTGGCATGCTCTTCCTCCTTTAACCACCAAAGATGGTGTTGTTGTTCATGCGGTGTACGGGTTTGCAATGATTGTTGAAAAAATGCTTGAACGCTACCAACCTGATGCCATGGCGGTTGCCTGGGATTTACCCGGAAAAACATTTCGTCATGAAAAGGTTGCATCTTATAAAGCGACACGCGAGAAAAAAGAGCAGGAATTGTACGATCAAATTCCCATGATCCAAAATTTACTCACGGCATTTCACATTCCATCGCTTGAAGCGCCTGGCTATGAGGCGGATGACATTTTAGGAACACTTTCCGCACAAGCAGAACAAGCAGGATACCAGATTTTACTTGTGACAGGAGATTTGGATGCACTGCAGCTTGTATCAAAAAAAACGCATGTGGTTTTTTTTCAAAAAGGCATATCCGAAACCAAATTGTATAATGAACACGCTGTTGAAGAACGCTATGGATTTACACCAATTCAGTTAATTGATTATAAAGCGCTTCGTGGAGATACGTCAGACAATATTGCGGGTATTGCAGGAATTGGCGAAAAGACAGCTACATCTTTGGTGCAAGCATATGGATCAATCGCAGGTATTTTTCAAGCATTAAACAATGGAAAGATCGAAGAAAAAATTGCGAAAAAATTGCGAGGTCAAGAAGAGGCTGTCGCACAAGCGTTGGAACTTGTAACGATCGTTCGTGATGTAGATTTGAATTTTGATTTTTCATCTGCAACAAGACAAGAACCTGATTGGGAAGCCATTTTAGCGTTGTACCGACAGATGGATTTTCGAACACTGTTGCGCAAACATGAACGTCTTTCGGGAAACACTGTGATCTCAAAACAAAACGTTTTTTTACAAGAAAAAACACAGAAACAACAGAAACAGATCGTGATCACAAGGGATATAGATGTTCTTACTACGCATCTCACGCGATTGTCTACACAAGAAAAAATGGGTGTCATAATTGTTGATCAACAACCAGATTTATTTGGAGCTACAATGGCGGCTGTTGCCTTAGGTGATCATCAATTTGTTGTCGTGATTTCACATCCAGAAGAAAAACATTTAAAAGTCATTGAACAATTTTTGGTAGAATTGAATAAAGAGGTATTGATTGTGACACACGATTTGAAAACCTTGTGTCATCATCATGATTGGTTTGCGCAATATGCATCAAGTGGCAGTGTGCATTTTTTTGACACCATGCTTGCATCGTATGTGGTGAATTCATCTCAACACTCGCACGACCTTATCACCGTGGCAAACACACAACTGCATCTGAAATTACATGAACTTCCAACGGCTTATCTTTCACAAAAGGAGTACGAATATCTCGGTGAAGTCATTTCATTGTTGCCATCAATCGCTGAGACGTTGATGGACGCGTTGAAAAAGACTCAAGTGGTTTCTGTCTACGAAGAAATTGAATTACCTTTAGTTCCTGTGTTGTATCGCATGGAACAACAAGGTGTGTTACTTGATTCTGATGCGCTGGCCGTGTTTTCAAAACGGCTCAAAAAACAAATTGAGCAATTGGAAAAGCATATTCGTTCATTTGCCGGAGAAGAGGTGAATGTACAATCCCCGATTCAACTTGCAGAAGTGTTATTTGTGAAATTGGGTTTACCAACAAAAGGAATCAAGAAAACAAAAACCGGATATTCAACCGCAGCATCTGAGTTAGAAAAATTATATGATCAACATGAGATTATTCCGCTCATTTCTGAATTTCGCGAATTAGCCAAATTACAATCAACATATGTGGAAACACTTCCAAAATTAGTTGATACAAACGGTCGTCTCCATACGACATTTAATCAGACAGTAACTTCAACGGGCAGACTCTCCTCTTCAGATCCAAATCTTCAAAATATTCCCATCAAGACGGAATTAGGACGTGAAATTCGCAGAGCGTTCGTCGCACCTGCAAACAAACTGCTCATCTCTGCTGATTATTCTCAGATTCAATTGCGACTTGCAGCAGTCATTGCCAAAGATCAACCGTTTATTGATGCATTTCAAACAGGTGCCGACATTCATACACGAACAGCATCAGAAGTTTGGGATGTGTCTGAACATGACGTAACAAAAGAACAACGTCGTGCGGCAAAAGCCATTAATTTTGGTATTTTGTATGGTATGGGTTCGCGTGCGCTGTCTCGATCAACAAACTTATCTTTGATTGAAGCAAAACTGTTTATCGAGAAATATTTTGAGATTCATCATGCAATTCGGGATTATTTAGATCACACAAAACAATCAGCCCATGAACAACGATTTGTAGAAACACTGTTTGGGCGGAAACGATATTTTCCAGAAATTGAATCGGGTGTTCCAATGCTTGTTGCTCAAGCAGAACGCATGGCGATCAATATGCCCATTCAAGGAACCGAGGCAGATCTTATGAAAAAAGCCATGCTTGTGGTTGATGATTGGTTGAGACAGACTCAATTGCCTGCAATACTGCTGTTGCAGGTGCATGACGAACTGGTGTTCGAAGTAGCGGATGACGCTGTTGAGGTGGTTGCACGTGGAGTAAAAAAGTTGATGGAAGGTGTAGCACACTTTGATGTCCCGCTCATTGTGGATGTAGAAATTGGAAAAAATTGGGGAGACATGAAATCGATGTAGAGAAACTTTTCCATATGGATTAAAAAACATTGGTGTTGTTCACCAATGTTTTTTTACTTTTAGATTTCAGTGTTGATCTCCACATCTGTTTCGCTTTCAACATCAATCTGATTTTCTAGTTGTGTTTCTCTTCGAAGTTGAAGTGCATTTTGAATTTTTTCTAGAAGTCCATGTCGTCTCTCCTGTACTGCATCTTGCTGTTCTTGTTGAGTTTTTAGTTCTTCGTGTCGACGTTCAATGAGTGCATCTTCCTGTTCTTCTTTTTGTTCAACAATCGTTCGACGTCTTAGTAAGAGTGCATCGTATTCTTCTTTTTGATCTGAAAGAATTTCATGTCGACGTTGTAATGCCGTTTTGTATTCTTCTTGCTGTTGCAAAAGTGTGGCTCGTCTGCGTGTTATTTCATCCTCGGTCAAATTCGTTGAATCTGCTTGAAGTTCCTTGAGTCCATTCATGATATTCGTCTTAATCTCGAGGTAATAGTCAAGACGTGCTTGGATCATGACAGCAATTTCCTCATCTCCATTTTCTTCGAGTTGTTTTGTCAGTTTTTCGATTTTTTGTTCGTTCGCTTGCATACTGTTTGCAAGTCGTTCACGTATGGATTCATTCATGTTTCCGGCAGTTTGAAGTTTGACTGCTTCTTCGGCACGACGATTTGCGCGTTCAAGTTCCCAATTTGCTTTTTGTTCTGGGCTAAATGCGAACGCTTCACGCACTTCTTCATTAATATTGACTTTTACCGGATACAGAACATCACCTGGAAGTGCGGTTTCCGCAGCAAATGTTGTACCGGTTCCAAGCATAAGTGCCACAAAGGCGGCAAGAATTGGCATAGAAATTTTTCGATAGAGAATTAGGGGTGAAAACAGATGAATGTTCTGCTTCTGTGTAAGTTGACGTGCATCTATGACATTTCTTTCAAAACCCTCTGTTGCTTGAATTTTCAATAACAATATATCACGAATTGATTGTTTCGTCTTTGTTTCAAGTTGAATTGATTTGAGAAGTTTTTTATGAAGAGGATTTCGGAACATACAGTTGTGAGAGACGTTTTTTTGCGCGATTGATCCGAACAGAAATGGTATTTTGTGTTTCATGTAACATTTCAGCGATGTCTTTCGGACCATATCCTTCAATGAAACGAAGAACAAGAAGATCTTTATCGGTTTCATCCAACTGCTCCATTGTCTCCATGAGTCGTTGACACTCAACTGTTGTCTCAATGGATTCTGCGTTGTGGTCAACCGGATCAAACCCTAGTTCTTGTAATGTCTCAAGCGATGAATCGGATGTTTGTTTCTTTCGAGAACGATCAATAATGGCATTTCTTGCTGTTTGATAAAGAAACGCTCGGATATTTTTGATCGAATTTCCTTTTGTAAGATAGTGCCAGCAGTTTGTAAATGTTTCTTGAACAAGATCTTCTGCAATCGGTTTATTGTTTCCAATGCGAAAATAACAATATCGATAAAGAGCATCCGCATATTGATCATAAGCAGCAAGAAATTGTTTTTCTATTTTTTGGGTGTACATACCCTCAGAAAAGAAGACGAATGAAGTTTTTATATCTTACATGGAAACCATCAATCAAAAAAGCGCCTTCAGTTGATGGGCGCGGATGGATTGTGGTTATGAGTCCACAGAACGTAGAAGGGCGAATGGCTGGGTAACGAGCAAACCACCAATGGTGAAACACTCATCACCAACCAAACGATCGATCGTCGCCTCAGAAAGATGGCCGGCTTCTGGGGAATCGTGTAAGAGAAAGTCTGTAACAGAACAACCATAGATCAAGTCGTCAACATCATCAAGCATTTGTTCCAAAACATCGATCAACTCGCGAATTCCTCTTTTTTCTGTTTGTACAGCTGTTCGAAGAGTGATTGGTGATGTGAACGACGAAGCAATGCATTGATAAAATTGTTCGATCCAGTCGTGACTCAGCCTATGCCGAAGAATTTTCATTCTCATTTGGACGAAAGAGTCCTGGTCGAGAAGCATATCGAGTTCCTGATCGGAGAATATTTTAACAACTGAATTGACAAACAGTCTCCATACATATGTGTAACCAGGAGGCTGACCTTCGAGTTCCTGTTGAAACTCAGGATCTGTGAGAAGGGCTTTAAAAACGTCAGATTCGAGCGAAAACAGATCCATCATGTATCTCCTCTGTTGAAAACCTCATACGAAATGTACGAGCGGCTATTCTAAGAAAACTAGTGCATTTTGTCAATCCAGACTGTATGAATTACAATCTATAGACATCACATCCCAAAAAGTTACATCTGTGCTAAACTGTTCTCATGAAA
>CAYIPP010000035.1:3655-7496 GCA_964365355.1 uncultured Gammaproteobacteria bacterium | reverse complement strand
CACGGTTCTTAATTTGTTTGCGCTGATCGCGGTTGATTTTTGGGTTTTTTGGGTTGTCAATATCTTTGGTGTTTTGTTGCTTGCGGTATTTGGTTTTATTCAGTCTCAAGAATTTCCAAATCCAAAACGCTTTGCCTTACCGCTTGTTGTACTGTTGATTTCCGTCTTGTTCCTATTTTTACCAACACCTCTTCGAATACCAATGCCTGTTGTTGTCTCACAAAGTTATGCAACAAGAATGCAGATTACAAAATCTGCTTTACAAACGAATTAGAGCAATTTGTTGTTTGGAACAGGTCCTGGAACATTTGTACATGATTATCTTGTATTCAAACCTGCCAGTGTGAATGCCTCTCAGTTTTGGTCAGCGCGTTTTGATCGAGCGAAATCTTCATTGTTAACCATGCTTGCCTCGTACGGCATTGTTGGGACAGCTCTTTGGATGGTGTTGATGGTTTGGGTTGCGGTCAAAACCGTTGGACGTCTTATTTTTGAGCGTGATCATGAGGAATGGAAAATGACGTATGTGGTGTTTGTTGGATGGGCCGTGTTGTTTCTCTCCTATATTTTGTATTCATCCAATATCACATTGCAATTTGTGTTATGGGGACTCACGGGACTTTTAGCCTCTCAAATCATGTTGAAGCAATGGAATACGGATTTTGGTCGATCACCCAAACTTGCATTAGCAACTTCGTTTGCATTTGTATTCGTTGCTGTGGGTGTTCTTGCGTCATTATTTGTGACAGGGCAACGCTATACAGCTGAGGTGGCGTTTGCAAAGGCGGTCAAAGCAGATCGTGCAGGTGAACCTGTTGATGTTGTGATTGCGGGATTGGAAAAAGCCGTGAACTATAATGGACTCAGTGATACCTATTATCGAAATCTCGCTGCTGCTCAACTTTCTTTGGCTCGAGTAAAACTTGTAGAATTTCGAGGAACAGAAGGTGCAGAACTGACAACAGAACAAACGCAAGAAATTTCAACGATCGTGAATGCGGCTGTCAATGCGGCAAGTAAAGCCAGTGAGATCGAACCGAATTTTGTTTCAAACTGGATCGTGCGCGGTTCAATCTATCGAGAGTTGATGGGTTTTGCACAAGGCGCTGAGGATCTTGCTTCTCAAATGTTTTTGAATACCATTCGTCTTGAACCCAGTAATCCTGTTCATCGTGTGAATCTTGGACGTGTGTATCTCACCGTTGCGGATCGAGCACGTGCGTTGAAAAAAGCTGAGGATAAAGATCTTGCACAATCCGCAACTGAGCAAGAAACTCAATTATTGCAGGCAGCAGAAAAAGCATTTTTTTCAGCAATAGAGATCAAAAATGATTATTTACCAGCTCATTACTACCTTGCTGCTGTGTATGAACGACAAGGAAAGTTGCAAGAAGCCACTGTACGTATGGCGGCAATTCGCAATCAAAATCCGGCAAATATTGGCGTTGCGTTTCAACTTTCTCAAATGTTGATTCGTTTGCAGAAATACGATTTGGCAACAAAAGAACTTGAGCGTATCGTTGGGTTGAATCCAAATCATTCTAATGGACTCTGGTATTTGGCAGCGATGTATGAACTGGGTGGAAAACAACAAGAGGCAATAAAATTAGTGGAAAAAGTGGTTGAGATCAATCCTTCCAACGAAGTGGCAAAAAATCGTTTGGATCGTATGAAAGCTGGAGAAATAACAACACAGCTGCCTGAACCAATTCAAGCAGATCAAACCTCTCCAACAGAAGTTCCAACAGGTGAAATTGTTGAAGAAACTTCTGATGAAGAAGAAACAGAAGAAACAAGTGAATAATAAAAAACCGGCTTTCATGAGCCGGTTTTTCTTTTGGCTTTTAAGTGATCAATCAGTTCTTGTTCGACACGAGCAAGAGAATCATGCAAGAAACAGAGTCGCACTTCTTCTCTTCTGCCTACTGCGTGGAATTTTGCGCATAAGGCAATCGCATCGAGCGGTCGTTCCACACGAATAATCGCACAAATATTCTGTTCAGCATTTTCGTACATCAACACGGCAATTTCTGCTTGTGGTGACGTGGCTATTAACTCATCAATGACATCTGGTAAGTTTGTTTCATCAGATCCGGCATGCATGAAATCTTGTTGTGAAAGCATTGTCCAAACCAGTTTCGTATCCTCGTCCGCTTTTAAGCGAGCAAGGGCGCGACCCCAGAGTCGTAAGGTTGGGATAGATCGAGTGCGATAAAGATGTTGAACAATTTGTTCACGCTGCGCTCCTTTTGCCATGAGTTTGCTTGCCGTTTGAAGCGTTTTTGGTGTCACATTGTTTGTGCGAAAACTTTTTGTGTTGGCGATCATACCTGTGAGAAATGCCGTGGCTATTTCTTCATCAAGAAGATCGGCTGCCATGGATTCAAGGAGTTCATAACAGACTTCACCACAAGCGCTCGCGGTAAGATCAACAACATTGATTTGGCCGTAATATTCATTCTCAGGTGAATGATCAATATTGATAACAGGTGTTCGAAAAAAGAAATCCGGATTATCTCGATACAACTGAGCACAGGATTCATAGTCGGCAGAGCCAATACAAATAATCAGATCATAGCGATATCCTGATGTGGATGTGCGAACATCTTTTGTATCCCAGAAACCTTTTTTTGGTGAAAGATAAATAAACAGTTTATCGTCTTTTGTTTCATACGAAAGTTCGTCAACTTTTGTTTTACTTGCGTCGAGTTCTATCACAAACTGTCGAAGTTTTTGTAGCGTTGGTTCAATCAATTCGCTCCCAGAAAGGAATTGGAGATTTTTTGATGGCTGTCCGTCTGCCGCAACGATCGTTGGCTGTTTTTCAAGTTTTTTTAACATTTTTGAAAACCCAAGAGCTGTTGCATACTGATCCGCATTCGCACCTGATGGAACACAAATAAGCGGATGTTGACTCCGCTTAAGCGCTTCCAAAACTTGTTGTGATTGAAGAAGGGCCATGCAAGTAGTTCTATTCTAGGTGAGTTTCTGTACAGATGACAAGAAGTTTACAAGCATGGGAATAACACATTTTATCTTGATTTTACAGGAGCGTCAATAGACTTAGAGAGACCGTTGCAAAACTCACTAAGCACGTCATTGCGAGGAGCTCAAGGTTATCAAAGAGCGACGTGGCAATCTCTGTTTTTTGAAAAACGAATAGATTGCTTCACTCAATGGTAAACGCTCGTTCGCAATGACAGAATGAATAGGAGTTTTGCAAGAGTCTCGAAAAAGAAAAACACTCTCAAATTGAGAGTGTGAGATTAAAGACCAAGGCCGAAGAAGATGCTGATCACCATTGTTATTGGGGACCCAATAACGATGTCCGGCACAGAATCATGGTTGAGATCTGGAATATGGTTGGGAAGCAAACTGACTTGGTCATCGTCTATTTCTCCACACCATGAAGGAAGGGTTTGTGTTTTTACACTTGATAGTGTTGGAGTTCCAAAGAACAAGTAGACACATCCTGACGCAGCTCCGGATGGGGCATGTGCTTGGCGAGCACCGACCAGTATGTCCGAGAACCCGTCTTGATTCATGTTTGAACTTGCAAGATTTGTGCCGGACCAATCAGCGAATTTTCCGCTCAGAACAACATTTGCGATGGAAGCACTTGATATGCCTGAAGGTATCGGGCCATAGAAGATATAGGTCTTTCCAGCACCAGGTCCATCCGATTCGGCTAGGTAGGCACCAATAGCTATGTCGGCTGCTTGGTCACCATTGATGTCAGAGATGCCAACCAGACTATATCCGAACGCATCGCCTACATTTTCTCCATTGATCTGAATATCCGCACTACTAAGATCTTGCGTTCCGGTCTCGAGTGGCCCAA
>CAYIPP010000035.1:0-3555 GCA_964365355.1 uncultured Gammaproteobacteria bacterium | reverse complement strand
GTTGCCTGAGGCAATCGCCAGATCATCGATTTGATCGTTGTTGGCATCGACAGAAGCGATCGTTCCCAGGATCGAAGAACCGTTGATCTGAATATCCGCACTACTAAGATCTTGCGTTCCGGTCTCGAGTGGCCCAAGGAAGATACTAACTGAGTTGCCTGAGGCAATCGCCAGATCATCGATTTGATCGTTGTTGGCATCGACAGAATCCATGGATTTCACTGGGTTCGTGTTGATGATCGAAATGTCTGAAGAGGTGATGGAATGATTCCCGCTCAGCTTGCACTGATTCGGACTTTCATCACAATTGTCGTCCAGTCCGTTGTTGCAGACTTCGTTGACACTCGGATTGACGTCGATATTGGTATCATCACAATCCAATGCGTTTCCGACAAACCCATGTGGTGGAGCACAATCGACTTTCGTTTCGATTGCGGTTCCGTATCCGTCCTTATCATTGTCTCTGTACCAAACTGTTTCAATGGCATCTGTGTCAATGATTCCGTTGCAGTTGTTATCAATCCCATCCTTGCAATCTTCCGGAGCGTTCGGATTGATCGAAGGATTGAAGTCGTTACAGTCTGTCGAAAGAGGAACGTGTGTCGCGGGTTGTGCGCAAGCATACAGAGATGACAATACGTTTCCAAACCCGTCTCCATCAATATCGATATACCACTGAGTGGCTCCTGTCGCGTCATCGAGGATAGTGTTGCAGTTCTCATCAATTCCATTGTCACAGATTTCTGTGCCATATGGGTTGATCAAAGGCTTGTTATCGTCGCAATCACCAGGTTTGTCCGCATAGCCTATCGGCTTGGCACAAGATGTTTGTGTCACATCACTGCGACCAAATCCATCGTTATCTTCGTCCAACCACCAAGTCGTTGCAAAGATTTCATCCACCTCGCCATCACAGTCGTCGTCGATTGCGTTGCAAACTTCCTGAGCATTGGGATGGATGTCCTTCTTGTCAGGATCACAATCTGTGGCATCAGCAGTATATCCATCCGGCTTGGTGCACTGTGCTTTGGTGTGTGCTGGATCTCCATAACCATCGTTGTCACTGTCTTCGTACCAAATTGGTGGTTCAGGAGTATCTGCGTCAATGATTCCGTTGCAATCATCATCAATCCCGTTACAGATTTCTACTGTTTTTGGATGGATGTTTGGATTGACATCGTTGCAGTCTGTGGAGAACACGGAGAGCTCAGCAGAGAGTTCACACTCATACACAATCTTTTTGGGATCACCATACCCATCAGAATCCGTATCTTTGAACAATGTGAGTTTGTCCTCATCCTTTGCATCTGCGTCGGTGATGCCATTACAGTTGTCATCAATGTCGTTGCAGAACTCTTGAGCACCAGGATGGATAAAACTGTTTTCGTCATTGCAATCCGTGTTGTCAGTGACGGTCTTCTTAGGGGGTGTACATGCCTTTTGAAAAGAATTTACATTGCCGTATCCATCAGCATCATTGTCACTGTAGTAGGTCTTTCGATCTTCTGCGTCCAGATCAATGACTCCATCGCAGTTGTCATCAATCGCATTACACAACTCAGTGGCGGTTGGGTAGATATCTTGATCTTTGTCGTCACAATCCAGTTTGTTGATGGACCAACCAGCAGGTTTCACGCAGTTCTCAATGGTGATATCTGCCCATCCATAGCCATCGTTGTCCGCATCTGCGTAATAGGTATCTTGACCAACAGCATCGAGATCAGTAATTCCATCACAGTTGTCATCAATCGAGTTACACTCTTCGGTGGCACCCGGATGAATGAGGATGGCTAGATCGTTGCAATCCGTGGAAAGCTCTGAAAATTCTTCCAGCTGAGTACAGGCGTACAGAGATGTTTTGCTTGTACCATATCCATCACCGTCTGTGTCCTTAAACCACAATTTTTTGTCTTCATCTTTTGCGTCTGTGTCGATGACTGCATTGCAGTTATCATCGACGCCATTACAAATTTCTTTTGCACCAGGGAAGATGTTTGGATTTTGATCATTGCAATCCGTATTCGCGACGACGTACCCAGAAACTGATCCACATGACTTGATGGAAAGCGATGGATCGCCATAGCCATCATCATCACTATCCAAGAAGTAGGTGTCCCGACCTGTTGCGTTGGTATCAATGATGCCGTCACAATCGTCATCGATTCCGTTACAGATTTCCTTCACGTTTGGATGGACATCTGGATCGGCGTCGTTGCAATCGGTGTCAAGTGTGGACCAGCCACTGGCTGGCTTCACACAATTTTCAATGGACGTCTTGGATGTGCCATATCCGTCCGAATCCACATCTGCGAAAAAAGGAGTTTGACCAACCGCATCTAGATCGATGATGTCATTACAATTGTCGTCGATTGTGTTGCAAATTTCCACAACACCTGGGTTGGCAAGTTTGTTCGTGTCATCGCAATCCGTATGATCGACAACAGAGCCGGTCGGCTGTACACAGACATTCTGCGAATTTTTGATGTCTCCAAATGTGTCCTGATCTTTGTCTGCATACCATGTCGGTGCACCGACCGCGTTTTCATCGATTTCGTTGTCGCAATCATCATCAAATCCATTACAGACTTCATCACTACTTGGACTGATATCCGAATTTTCATCATTACAGTCCGAATCGTCGTTAAGAACATACCCATCCGGCTTATTGCAGTTGAACTGAAAATCCTTTTTCCACCCATGACCATCCTGATCCGCATCACGGTACCATGTCAGTTGCTGTTGCGAATCCGTATCGATGATGCCATTGCAGTCATCGTCGATCCCATTGCAAATTTCTTTGGCGCCAGGATGAACGTCTGGATTATCATCTGCACAATCATCTGAATTGATCTCATAACCGGTAGGCTTATCACACTGAGTTTTTGTGGATTGCAGATTACCGAATTTATCCTTGTCCGCATCTTCGTACCAAGTCGGTTGTTTGACCGCATCGGTGTCAACAATGTTGTCACAGTTGTCATCTTTTCCGTTACAAACTTCGGTTGCACCTGGATGAATATCCTTGCTTGTATCATCACAATCCGTGGTTGTTTCTGAAAAACCTTCAGTCAGAGTACACAGTTTAACCTGAGTTCCTGAACCAAAATCATCACCATCCAGATCGTGATATACCAGAATAAACGTGATACTTGGATCATTAGCATCACAATCGTCGACGTTGGGAACACCGTCCCCATCCGTATCTCGACGCGCTTTTTCTTGCGCATCAGTGATAAATGGATTAAGCACATTACAGCCTACGGTCATCAGAAGAAGACCGATGAACAAAAGAGTGAATCGCTTCATGAGGACTCCTTGGGTTGTAAAGAGCAAATTGGTTTATGTTCCAAAACCAGTATGAATCACTTCAGAGGTCTCTTCAATTCTTTAAGGAAATGATCCAAACTGGCGTTGGGAAATAGCGTTTCAGTATGCTTCTCATTGCACTTTATTGCAAGAGGTTGGGCTGTAAAGATTTGGGGTCAGGTCCTAAAGATTTGGGGGTCAGGTCTGGATTATAGACTTTTTTTAAAAAAAGTATAGAATCCAGACCTG
>CAYIPP010000034.1:0-7586 GCA_964365355.1 uncultured Gammaproteobacteria bacterium | reverse complement strand
TTTTTTCAGTTTATTGTTTGCCCAACGTAAGGCTTCCAAAATAGTCATATTTTTTTTATCGTATCATGTCTGTGGATATACCCATAAAAAAAGAACCCTGATGCAGAGCATAAGGGTTAGTATTGGGGCTGCGAAGCAGCTATTAAGATGTGTCCAGTGGGACACGAGAGTGGATCTTCAGCGATCACTTATCGAACGGTGTCTTCCGAAGAAAACGTTCGTTCGTTTCGTAATGCTTGTGATTCACTCTCGTGACCACTCCTTGTCGACTTCCTCCAAGCACGGAGGAGCACACCTTGATTCAGTTGCCTGATGTTGACTCTCTCGCCCGCAGCTCGAGTGTCTCATTTTGGCGACAGTTTCGGTTTTATCCGTACTGTCCTGAATATGTGGTGGTCGACTCGGTCTTACCAGGTTTTTTACCCTTCTTGTGGTTGGGTGGTTCGAGATAGATCTGGCCGAAGCCTGATCATGTTCTCATCCCTGATAAGGGAACTCCCGAAAACATCGGTCTCATCAAGTGTCCGCGCTTTGCATTACCTAGTTGGTCTTGCCAATCGTTGCGAAGCCCGAAGGCTTGCATTGTTGTGCAAGTGCCACAGGTTACTCGCGAGCATGCGCTTTTGTGTCTTGAAGCCAGCCTTTGTTTGCAGCCAGAATAGCTTGAACGCTTTTCTGGTATCTGTTTCCAGCCGGTGCCGATATTATCGGCTTTTCCTGCCGAAGCAGGATTGGCCAATGCCGTGGCATTGTGTCTTTGGCCTTGCGGCGTTTGACTTTTTGCCTACGTCATTGAACGCAAGATTTAATTTACTCTTTCTAAAAAACCTGTCAATGCATTAAAAATGCTTTGTTTTTTGTATGTTTAAAAACTTATCCACAAGTGAAGCGCTGGTATTCAGGTCTCATGGACTTATGCTGCTAATCGCAACGCGACTTCTGCTTCTTTGAGTGCATGAATGAGTGGATCCAAATCTCCATTCATGATTCCTGTGATGTTGTGAAAATTTTTTTGGATACGATGGTCAGTGACTCGATCTTGAGGGAAATTGTACGTTCGAATTTTTTCTGATCGATCACCTGTGCCGATTTGTCCGCGACGCGCGTCTCCGCGTTCTTTGTGAAGACGTTCCTGTTCAAGAGCATACAGACGCGCGCGAATAATGGAAAGCGCACGTTCCTTGTTTTGTTTTTGTGATCGTTCATCCTGACAATACACAATCATGCCGGTAGGAATGTGAATAATGCGAATAGCTGAATACGTGGTATTGACACTTTGACCACCGGCGCCTGTAGAGGTCGTCGCTTCAATAGCAAGATCTTTTGGATCGATTTTCAGATCAATTTCCTCCGCTTCTGGCAAAATAGCAACCGTGATCGTTGAGGTGTGCACACGTCCTTGTTTTTCTGTCTCAGGGACGCGTTGTACACGATGAACTCCGCTTTCGTATTTTAAATGGCTATACACATTTCGTCCGGAAATAGAAAATTCCACTTCCTTAAATCCTCCCACATCATTGCGATTGGAAGAAATCAATTCAGATTTCCATCCTTGTTTTTCTGCGTACAACATATAGGCACGCATGAGTTCTGCGGCAAATAATGAAGATTCATCACCACCAGCTCCGGCACGAATTTCCACAATACTATTTTTTTTGTCTAACGGATCGGGTGGAACAAGAGCCGTCATAAGCTCTCGTTCAAGCAGAGGAAGTTGCTGTTCAAGATCTTGAATCTCTGTTTGTGCGAGTTTTTGCATTTCTTGATCTTGCGTTTCACTGAGAGTTTCTTTTGCTCCTGTCAAATCGGATTGTGCTTTTTCAAAACGATGTGCGATCTCGATTATTTCACGCAGATCCGTATATGCTTCGTTCACTTCACGCATTTTTTTTGGATTAGCAAGCACACCCGGATCACTCAGTTGTGATTCAAGTTCAGCAAAACGATTTTTGGTTGATTGAAGGCGTTCAAAAAGTGACATAACGGTGATATCGTATCAGATAGATTAAAAAAACAGAAAGGGAATCCTTCCTGTTTTTTTTGTTAGGCTATGCTCCTGGTTGTGCAAGCTTTTCTTTCTTTTGTGTGACACGCTTTTCTCGTTTTACCTTTTTTCCAGTTTTGGTTCCTGCTTTTTTTGCAACGCGCGTGTTGAATTTTTCAACACGACGGGCTGTGTCAAGAATCTTTTGTTCACCTGTAAAGAATGGGTGACATTTTGCACACAATTCGATTTGTGCATCTTTGACGGTTGAACCAATAGCATAAACAGCTCCGCAAGCACAAGAAATCTTTGCCTGTGTGTAATATTTCGGGTGGATGTCTTTCTTCATATGGAAGACACGCTATGATACGTGTCACTATGGATTTATCGCGGTAAGTATAATAACGTTTTGGAAAAAGTCAATAAGACGTGCGTGAATTTTTAAAAAAGAGCCAGTTACTACTTATGAAAACAAGTGAATTTGATTATATCTTGCCCAAGATATTGATTGCACAGTATTCTGTGGAGCCACGTGATCAATCGCGTTTACTCGTGTTGGATCGCCATTCAGGTGCATGTGTGCATAGGCAATTTTATAGGATTATTGATGAATTACGTTCGGGAGATGTTCTTGTATTGAACGATACAAAAGTTTTTCGTGCTCGTTTGCCTACAACGATCATGTTGGCATCTGGTGTTGAAACGATCATTGAAGTGTTTTTATTGCGCACACGATCTGACCAAACGTGGGAAGTGCTGCTTCGGCCAGGAAGAAAAGTGTCTGTTGGACAATGGATTCATTTTGGCAATGCAATTTCCGGAGAAATCACGAGGAAGAATGCTGATGGAACGGCAGATGTTGCGTTCAATTGTGTACCGGAACAATTGGTGGATTATGCAAATCTTCATGGAGAAATTCCGATTCCTTCTTATGTGAAAACGCCACCAGCATCCTTAGAACGATATCAAACGGTCTATGCGCGTGAAACAGGATCCGTTGCTGCGCCTACGGCCGGGTTCCATTTTACCAATCGGTTGTTGGATGCATTGAAGGAAAAGGGTGTTGAAATTGTTTCTGTCACACTGCACGTTGGTATTGGAACATTTCGACCAATGAAAACAGAAACGATTGAAGAACACGTCATGCACAGCGAAACCGTGTCTGTTTCTGAGGAGACTGCTTCGTGTATTCAAAAGGCCAAACAAGAAGGACGGCGTGTGATTGCGGTTGGCACAACCACAGCAAGAACTCTCGAAGGAGTAGCAAAACAATGTGAGGGAATTGTTTGCCCTTTTAGAGGTGATGTGAATTTGTTCATCAAACCGGGTTTTACGTTTCAAGTGATCGATGGTTTGATCACAAATTTTCATCTTCCCAAATCCACATTGCTTGTGTTGGTTTCTACATTCGCTGGAAGAGCATCTGTGTTGCGTGCCTACAAAGAAGCAGTGAATCAATCGTATCGATTTTTTTCATTTGGTGATGCAATGTTCATTCGATAAAACGTTCTCGAGCATGTCAAGAAATGGTTTTTCATTGACAGGATTGCGTAGTTCCCTTACACTTTCGCACGTAATTCGTAACACAAATGGAGACAAACGATCCGCCTCCTCCCAAATGTAGATTTGGGCACGGACGTTCCATTGAAGAAAAAAGGAGAACATTATGTCAAAAATTTCTTTAATCGACATGCTTAAATCGGGCATGCATTTTGGACACAGCACAAGTCGCTGGCATCCAAAGATGGCGCCGTATATTTTTGGTGAGAGAGGTGGTGTGCATATTATCGACTTGGAAAAAACACAAGAGATGCTGGATCGTGCGCTTGAGCAAGTAAAAACAATGACTTCTCACGGAGGAGTTTTGCTTTTTGTGGGAACAAAAAGTCAAGCAAAACCTCTTGTCAAGAACTATGCAGAAGCGTGTGGAATGCCCTATGTCGCAGAACGTTGGTTGGGTGGTACGTTAACAAATTTTCATCAAATCAAAGAATCGATTAAACGATTCAAGATGTTGAAGGATCAACGTGAAAAAGGTGAATTGCGTAAATATACAAAAAAGGAACAATTAATGATTCAGTGGGAAATCGAGGACATGGAAATTCGCCTTGGTGGAATTGAACATATGACAAAAGTTCCGGATGCCTTATTTGTCGTGGATGTTCGAAGAGAACGAACAGCAGTCAAAGAAGCGGCTGTGTTGGGAATCCAAGTGCTTGCTATTTGTGACACAAATGTGAATCCGGATGGAGTGCGTTACGTGATTCCTGCAAATGATGATTCTGTCAAAACACTTGAATTACTCTGCAAAGCTGTGAGTGATTCTGTCAAAGAGGGAAAAGCTCAAGCAGTTACAACTGCGGCAAAATCTGTTGCTGAAAAACACGATTCAACAACAGAACCGATATCAACGCCTGCTGTGTAATCAATCAACCTGTTCAATTTTTGTTCTTCACCAATGTTCTTATGTCTATAAACGCTCAACAAGTCGCACAACTTCGTGCGCAAACCGGTGCTGGTATGATGGATGCCAAATCTGCTCTTGAAGAAACGTTCGGTGATTTGGAAAAAGCCGCAGCATTGCTTCGAAAAAAAGGGATGGTAAAAGCAGCAAAAAAATCAGACCGCGAAACAAAAGAAGGATTGGTGCATGCATATATTCATTCGAACGGAAAACTCGGTTCGCTTGTCGAAGTGTTGTGTGAAACAGATTTTGTGGCTCGAAATGAAGTGTTTGGAGAATTCTGTCATGAGCTGGCGATTCATATCAGCGCATCTGATCCATTGTACTTGACTCGCGAGGATGTCCCGGAGGAAGTGGTTGTAAAAGAAGTGGCAATCTATCGAGAAGCATTAGCCACTCAAGCCAAACCGGCCGACGTCATCGAAAAAATTGTAGAAGGAAAGTTGAATAAGTGGTATGCGGATATTGTTCTTATGGAACAGCCTTTTATCAAAGATGATGATAAGACCATTGAAGAATTTGTGAAAGAAAAGATTGCTTCATTGGGAGAAAATATTCAAGTGAAACGATTTGTTCGATTCAGTATTTAAACAAATGCACGCCCACACGAGGCGTGTTTTTCGTTTCGGCGTTCACGTGTTAAAATAGGATCAACATTTGATTCCTTTATTTTTTTTCTATGCTTCGTATAGCTATTAATGGGTTTGGACGCATTGGTCGTACAACGATGCGTGTTGGTTGGAAACGAAAAAATATCGAATTTGTGGCGGTGAATGATTTAACTGAACCACACATGTTAGCTCATTTGCTTACGTATGATTCCGTATTTCGTCGTTGGGATATTCCGGTCAAAGCAGGGAAGGATTTTTTGCTGATCGGTGGGAAGAAGGTCTCTGTGTATACAGAAACCGACCCGGCACTGATTCCTTGGAATACACGCAACGTTGACGTGGTCATTGAATCAACAGGAAGATTTACCAAACTGGAAGACGCACAAAAACATCTTCAAGCTGGTGCAAAAAAAGTGGTGATTAGTGCGCCGTCTGAAGATGTGCCAACATTTCTCATGGGGGTAAATCATAAGGCGTGTAAAAAAAATCAAACGATTGTCAATAACGCGTCTTGCACAACAAATTCGGTAGCACCTGTTGCACAGATTTTAGTGGATGCGTTCGGGGTTAACAAAGCCATGTTAACAACCATTCATTCAGTCACTGCTGAACAGAATATTGTGGATGGATTGCCTCCAAAATTACATCCGGATTTGCGTCGAGCACGAAGTGCACTCGTGAATCTTGTACCAACAAGTACAGGCGCTGCAAAAGCCACGACAAAAGTTGTGACAAGTTTGAAAGATAAGTTTGATGGCATTGCTGTGCGTGTTCCATCCATTGATGTGTCACTCACAGACTTTACGTTTTTATTGAACAGAAAAACGACCGTTGAAGAAGTGAATGAAGTGTTTCGAACTGCGGTAAAATCATCACGTTGGAAGGGTGTGTTGGGAGTGACGGATGAGCCACTTGTATCAACAGATTTTTTGCAAACTCCTTATGGAACCGTTGTGGATTTAGGTATGACACGTCTTGTAGATGGAGATCTTCTTAAGGTATTGGCCTGGTATGACAACGAATGGGGATATGCTGAACGACTTGTTGATCTGGTGATGTATGTAGGGAAACTCTGATGTATGGAAGTTGTTTTTGATTGTATTATCTATTTTTATCTTGGCGTGATCGGTGTGTATCTCATTCATGCCTTGCACAATTGGGCGAAGGTTCATCAATCACGAATGGCTTCGAGTTTTTTTTGCGTATTACTGATTTCTTGGCTGGTTGTTTTTTACGGAAGTTTTATTGAACCACGAATGGTAACAGTGAAACAAGAAGCGTTGGTTGTCTCTGAACATCCAACACAAACACTTCGTGTGGCATTATTTTCAGATCTTCATGCTGGCCCATTTAAAAAACAAGATTGGGTTGAGCGTGTTGTAAACGATGTGATGGATTTAGAGCCGGATCTTATTGTCATTGCAGGTGATTTTGTTGTTCAATCTGCAGATGATGCACGCTCTCTCACATCACTTGCCGGTCTTGCAGCTCCGTATGGTGTGTATGCGGTCACGGGTAATCACGAGTATCATGCACAGGCTACATCTGATGTCATTGATGTATTGAAACAAGTGGGGATTGATGTTATTGAAAACGAAACACGAACAATCGATGTCAACGGTAAAGCGTTGCGTTTGGCTGGTGTGTCGGATATTTGGTTTGATGGCGATTTGGGAAAGACACTTGAAAATGTTCAACCTGAAGACACGACCCTATTGCTTGCACACAATCCCGATGTTGTTCTCGATCCTCATATGCAACATGTGGATGCGGTGTTTGCTGGGCATACACACGGTGGGCAAATACGTTTACCGTGGATTGGTCCGATTGCCCGCATCCCGACTCAATTAGGACAGGTGTATGATAAAGGATGGTTTACCTACAACGGGATACCATTGTTTATCACAAGCGGGGTGAGCGAAAGTGGAACACGCGCTCGGTTGTTCAATCTTCCAGAAATTATCCTTATGACTATTCAATTTTGATAGATTTTTATTGATTCTATGCCTCAAGCAACACCTTTTAGTCAATTTTCCCATGCAACCCGAAAGGGGTGGTTTGTGGGAATCGGTTTTTTTCTTCGTCTTGCTCTTGGTTGGGTATTTTTGAGTGCAGGTTGGGCAAAATTTTTTGCGGAAACTTGGACAGCAACGGCCTATCTTTCAGGAGCAACCGGACCATTTGCCGCATGGTTTCAATCTATGGCAGGTAATTCGTTCGTAGACGTGCTCAATATCTACGGTCAACTAGGTATTGGTATTGCTCTGATGATTGGATTGTTTGTGCGTCCAGCAGCTTTTTTTGGATTCATTCTTATGATTCTGTATTATTTTGCTCAATTTGAGCAAAATACTCTCCATGGATTTATCGATGAACATGTCGTGTACAGTATCGTTTTTCTTCTCTTTTTTGTTGGTGGTTTTGGACATGTGTGGGGAATAGATGGATTGATTGGTCGTCAACCATCCTTGCAGAAAAAAGCTTGGAGTCGGTGGTTGTTTGGATAAAACGTGATACCATAGATACT
>CAYIPP010000033.1:0-7601 GCA_964365355.1 uncultured Gammaproteobacteria bacterium | reverse complement strand
GGGAATGACATAAAATTAATGTGGAAAATGATTTTAGCGTAAGACAACCGTGCCCGTCAGGGGGTCGTATTGTGTCATGTGGTCTTGCCATACTTGATTAACATACCACATGACACAATACGACCTGACCCTTTTACAAGTTTATCACAAAAACAAAAAGACGCCGCACCCAATGTTGACCTTCAACATGGGTACGGCGCAGTTACAAAGTGCCACGTGTACAAGGTTCAGAGAACTGAGCGCTAAGGTACTTGCGGGGCGAGGAATGCGAACCCAAACTTCCGAGGCCACCCGTCGGCAGGATAGTCGCCGAACGCATCGAGCCAGCGACCGCCACCGCTACGAAGCGCCGTGAGGAGGCTCGGACTGCCACCAGAAACGATGGGCTCGTGCATGGTGACAATCCACCAGAGACCCATGGCCTCGATCTCCTTGTCCGAGAACTGTTCACGGATGAAGCAGGCGATGTCGGCGTTCGGCTTTGCGAGTTTCATCTCGTCGGCCTTGGCACGGATCTTCTGGGTGATGCGATCATTGTCCTCGAAGAGCGAACCCTTGAGGATGACGATCTCATACGTCCCAGCAATAGAAGGTATGAAGTTTTTCGAACGAAGCACGCTTTTCGCGTAGTCTCGCGCCCGATTGCCATTCATCTCCGTCCGTGAAATCCACTTGTCGCCCGTCGTCGACTGGTCGAGCGTGACCGTGAGGTAGATGATGCCATCAACTTCACGCCACCGCTTGACCTGCTCGACGACGACCAATTCACCCCGCAGGAAACGAAGTGCCCCTTCGTGACCACCCAGCCCTTTGACGATCGCGTTCAACTGGCCAGCGGTCAGACCGGCAGAAGCAAAATCGGTACTCATGGCAATCTCCTCACGTGCTACGTTGCACGTTTCAATTCCTCTAATCCGAGGAGGAACCAAAGTGACTTCTGAACACTCGCTCAGATTTACCGTGGCAAAAAATCGCTCTTTTCAGGGCAACTTATTGCCAAAGTCAATCCTTATTGATAGCCAAAGATACCATAAAATGATGGTTTTGTCAACCGTCATGCAGGTAATTTGATCGCAGACCTAAAACTTGCGCGATTAACTTTTAGTATGGATTCGCATAATCAAGGTTATGACTCTAACTTTGATTATAAACCTCACGATGTCAGATTGTATTTATTATTAGAGTTTCCATTCCCACATGGGTTTAACAAAAAATCACCATAAACATGATGATTTTTTTCTGGCTCGGGGTCGTGGAGGATGTTAGAACTGCCCTTGAAGAATACGAGGGCTACATCAACATTCCCAGATTTAGCTATTGAGTTTACTTTTGAGGGCGGAAGCGTACTCGATCCTATCTTCGGGGTTAGACCTCTGCGCACTCCACAATTCTTCTGAAAAATGATCGCCAGTGAAACGAGGAACCACATGAAGATGGTAGTGGTAGGCGTGTTGGTCTCCGGCTGGCTCATTATTTTGAACTACGGTTACACCATCACACTGCCTGACCTCTTTCAGCGCTAAAGCCACTTTTTTAGAGATATCGGATATCCGATGTGCGTACTCGTCGGGCAGTTCATAAAGATTCTCAAAATGTTGGAGGGGGACAATTAACGGATGCCCTTCGTTGCCCTTAATAGCTTTTGAGCTGATAAATCCCATGACCAACTCATCTCTGTAAAAGATGTCCTCCTGTTTGATCCACGTTGAATCGTTCTCGATCCCATTAGTGGCGAGACAGATGGGGCAATCGTAGTTTTCTGGCGAATGATTATACATACTCTTATTCAGCAAGAAATCGTTTCAGACTTTCAAGGTCAGTATAAAGGTGCGTTGAAAAACCGAGCGAACGTGCGACCTCAATGTTTTTCTCGCCATCGTCGATGACCAAGATACCCTCCCTTGTAATCAACTCTGACGCCGGGTTTCTCGAAGTTTGATGTATCTCGGCGTAAACTTCCTCAAAAAACTTTGGATCTTTTTTCGTACAGCCAATGTCTGCGGATGCGAAGATACACTCAAATGGATTTCCATTGCCAAAGGCGGCCTTTAGGGATTCTGCTCGATAGTGTTCCTGATCTGTCGTGAGGAAGCAACGCACTCCGTGCTTCTTCAGATCACGAACATAATCAAGGATTTCATGGTCAATTTGCGATCCTTTGGTAAACCAGAAATCCATCAATTCTTCGACCGTAGCGCTCCATCCCCAATCACCAAGCACTTTCGATAATTCTATCTTCAAATCTGCTTTGCCAATGCGACAATCTGAGAAAACACCGAGAAAAAATGGTTGCAGTACTTCTCGATCAATACCAAATTCTTTTTTTAGTTCCTCGGCAAATAGATCGGTCGATTTTACGAGGACACCGTCCACGTCACAAAAGATGGCTTCAACTTTCATATAGTACACAGTCTATCAGTTCGAACCCCACTTTGGGTACCGCCAAAACTATAACAAAATCCCAGCATTTCTGCTGAGATTTCGTTGGCTCGGGGGGTGGGATTCGAACCCACGACCAATTGGTTACACATGATCCTCTAGTTTCCTAAAGGGGTGGACTATATCATCATCCATATTTCAGGATGCGAGGCGCTTCGGCCGACTTCTGTCGGACTACTCCATAAAGGATAGTCTCTGAACCTTCCTTGTTTTCACAAGACTTGGCTGCTGATTACCATACTTTTTCAAGTGAAGGCTTCCAGTCACCGCCTATTGGCGGGATCTCGCTCAGCGAGACAATTCACCTCGTTTTCATTCCAATGTTTCCACGGGAAGCTGCTATTTGAACCTCTTGGTTCTGGTTACAGCCAACTGCTCTGCCACTGAGCTACCCCCGAATAGAATGCTTTTTCAAGCCCCGATATATTATCAAAAACATTTTTCTATTGCAACCCAAAATCATTGCTTCAATAAGGATAGACGTTTTACTTCTTTTTCCCATAATTCCAATGGTACATCCATCAAAAAAATAAATGCCTGATGATAAATATATCCTTTTCATTTCGTGGACTAAAACGTTCATGCATATGGATGGATTATACAATGTGATGACATAGTCCAAAAGAGGAGTTTAAAGAAAAAACCTCACAATGTGTGAGGTTACGGATCAAGATTCACAACTGAATCAGAGCTTTTCTGCGAACGGCTTTTCGTTTCAAACGCTCTTGAACTCGTTGTACTCGTTGTTGTCTCATATAGGTGAGCTTTGCTCCAAATAGATGTCCAAGCAGAGATAAGAACCCGAACAACAACGCAATGACAAAGAACGAATTGAGAATAGAGATATTTTCTGGGTAAAGTGTCAGTGGTAGTAGAGCCACAAACTCCGCCCAAATCTTCAGCTTTCCAAAAAAATTTGCTGTTGCATCTCCAAGCTTCAACCAATGCTTCATTGGTCTAACTAACGTAAGCAACACACCCATCACTGTCAGACCGATCACAAGGAAACGACTCACAACACCCCAACCAAGCGAATAGAGTGCACAGAAAAATCGAACCTTATCTGTGATTGGATCAAGAGTTTTTCCAAGAAACGTAACGCCGTCATAATTGATCCGACCCCACCATCCAATCTCTCGCTCTTCTTCCACTGATTTCAAGAGTGGATGATCGCCTTGTCGAAAACGTGCAAGCGGACCATCGAATGCGTCTGTGAGTAATCCAATCACGAGCAACGTCGTTCCTGCGAAATACTCATTGATCCAGTACATCCAGGTCATGGGAAGACAAAGAAACAATCCAAGCAAGGTGAGATGATTTGGTCGTATCCATGAAGGAAAGCGCTGAACAATCCATCCGGTCACCTTGGAAAAGCCGGAAAAATTTGGGTTCATCAGCCAACGTCGTTCAAACCGGCGAAGTTCCTTATACTTCATTTTGACACTCCTTGTTCAAAGGCGCGATCAGTATTCTAAATCTCTTCAGACCATACGTCAAACAAGTACAGATCAAAAAACAGGCCAAACGGCCTGTTTTTACTTACCAATCTGTTTCTTCGTCGTCTGATGAATCATCATCACCTTTTTCGTCTTCTTCGTCAGACCCCATACCCGCGTCCATGTCCGTATCTTCGTCGTCGTCTATGTCTTCGTCGCCTGAGAAGAAATTGAATGCAAACACCATATGTGTATTCAAACAATTATGATTTAGTAGTTCAATACTACATTGCCTAGATACACCTTGCAATAGGTTGTCAAGGGGTGCAAAATTCAACCAATTATGAAGACATTCTATCAACTACTGTTACGTTGGTATGACCACCATGGCCGTGATCTTCCCTGGAGACATACGCATGATCCTTATGCGATTTTGGTGAGTGAAATGATGCTTCAACAAACACAAGTCGATCGAGTCATTACGTATTATCAAAGATGGATGAAACAGTTTCCCAACTGGAAAACGCTCAGCTGTGCAACAAATGTAGAGATTCTTCAGGCCTGGGCAGGACTCGGTTATAATCGCCGTGCGCTCAACTTACGAAACATTGCGCAACAGATCGTCGATCATCGTCTTCCTCAAAACGCAGAGGAATGGAAAGCACAAAAAGGTATTGGAGATTATACAGCTGCCGCTATTTGTAGCTTTTCATTAAACCAACGAATCCTCCCGATTGATACAAATATTCGACGCGTTCTTAGTCGAGTCTTTTTAGGGATTCCCTATCCTCAACTCATCCATGACAGAAAAATTCAAACACACATTGATGACATCCTTCCTCAACGAAGACGTTTTACCGACATTCCTCAAGCGCTCTTTGATCTTGCTACAAGCATCTGCAAAAAAACACCCAATTGTGAACAGTGTCCTTTAAAAACCACTTGTCGTTCTGCATCTAAATTTCTCAACAACCGTGTTCGAACCCCAAAACAAATGATCAAAAAACCTACAGAACGCCGACATCGAAACAAACCGTATCCTGATCGAATCTATCGAGGACACATTCTCAAACTCGTTCGTGAACACAAGCAGCTATGCATTTCATCCGTTGGAACACTCATTGATCCGAATTTTGATAAAACTCTGGATACAATTTGGGTTCAAGACATGATTGAACGTATGATCAAGGACAAACTTATTCTTAAAACAAAAAAAAGACTCCACTTATAACTCTGTTAAAAGACAACCAATTTCTATCGCATCAACACGTAATTGACTGGTTGCACAGGTGTAAACTGTAATGCTTCATACACAGGAACCGGTGTACGCGCATCAATAAAATCTTGATTGATTTGCTCTTCGTTTGAAGCAGCCACTTCTGTGACTTCAGCTGAATTTGTTAACGAATCCAATGGTGCAGATTCCATCATTGTTGATCCAACAAATGTAAATACAACAACCAACATACCACCGGTCAGCAATGGCGCGGTAAACGTGACAAACCTATTACGTCGTGCTTGACGAGCACAATGCTCTTGAAAATGTTTGGAACACAAAAGTTCTCGTCGAAGTTCATATCGATGAATCGAGTCTTCTGGCTTCTCGACAGATCCTATGCGTTCAAGAAGTGATTCAATGTTTAACGGGGCTCGTTTCATACAGGGAAATTTGGGTGGAAGATATCTCTAATGAGGTCTCTTCAAGTTGTTCGGTCATGATGAGTTGTAATTTTTTCAATGCACGGTGGATATGAGATTTGACTGTTCCTTCTTTCATGTTTAACGCGGAAGCAATTTCAGGAATCGTCATCTTTGAAAAAAATCTCAGTGTTAAAATTGTCTGTTGTCGTTGATTCAACTGTTTCATGCTTATTCGAAGCAGTTGAATACGTTCCTGAAGTTCATCCGCATCCTCACCTAACTGATACGCTATATCCGGTTGAAAATCCTCATGTCCTATGAGTTCCGGCGCCTCTTCGATCGTCAGTTCAAAGAGCTTTGCACGTTGACGATAGTAATTCCCAATTTGTGCCACTGCAATTGAAAAGAGCCAAGATTTAAACGTCGCACCTTTTTGAGGACGGTACCGATGTAAATTTTTTAATGCTTGAAAAAACGTTTCGCTGGTTAAATCCTTAGCCAATTCAGCATTGCCGGTTCTGTTATACATAAACCCAAAGACGGACTGGTAGTACTCATCATACAACCGCCCGAACGCCTCTGGGTCATGTTGGGCATTGGCAACCTCCTTTTGTGTGATTTCCATAATGTCTCGACCTTACACAGATATATCGACAGCTTATCAAAAACGTTGCACTTCATAAAACAACAAACACAATTCTCATCCTTTTTTTAACACCCGTTTCAAATACTCACCGGTATAACTTCCCTTGTGTCTTGCCACTTCTTCCGGGGTGCCGGCAAAGACAATTTCTCCACCAAGATCTCCACCTTCTGGTCCAAGATCAATGAGCCAGTCCGCGGTTTTGATCACATCGAGATTGTGTTCAATGACGATCACACTGTTGCCTTTGTCGACAAGTGTGTGTAGAACTTCGAGAAGTTTTTTGACGTCTGCAAAATGTAATCCGGTTGTTGGTTCATCCAGTAAGTACAGTGTGCGGCCGGTTTGTCGTTTGGAAAGTTCAGTTGCCAACTTCACGCGTTGGGCTTCTCCTCCGGAAAGCGTCGGGGCAGGCTGTCCCATTTTGACATACGACAACCCAACTTCATTCAACGTTTTTAATTTGTCATGAACCAATGGAATATCTTTAAAAAATTCTGTCGCTTCCTCAACCGTCATATCTAAAACTTCAAAAATATTTTTTTCCTTATAGGCAATCTCAAGCGTTTCACGATCAAATCGTTTTCCTTTACACACGTCGCACTTCACATAGACGGTTGGTAAAAAATGCATCTCGATTGCGATGACTCCATGTCCTTCACAATGTTCGCATCGACCACCAGGACGATTGAAACTAAACCGTCCTGGTTTGTATCCGCGAAATCGCGCTTCGGCCGTGACGGCAAACAATTCGCGCACCGGTCCCCAGGCTCCCGTATATGTTGCGGGATTTGATCGAGATGTTCGACCGATCGCTCCTTGATCAATCAAAATCGCTTTATCGATATATTCCAATCCAAGGAGTGATTTGTGTGTGCCTGGCGTATGTTTGCTTCCATATAATCGTTGAGCAATCGTCTTATACAGTGTCTCGTAGGCGAGTGTAGATTTTCCCGAACCGGAAACACCGGTAATACAAACAAATCGACGAAGCGGGATCTCCACATCAATGTTTTTCAAATTATTTTGTGAAGCCCCTTGTATTTTGATAGCATCTTTTCCAATAGTTCGACGCTTAGTGGGAATCTCAATTTTTTCATCACCACGCAAGTAGGCAGCTGTGAGTGAATGCTTGTCTTCAAAAATTTTTGGCGTTTCTCCCGCCGCAATCACGTGTCCACCATGCACACCAGCACCAGGTCCAATTTCCACCATGTAGTCCGAGGCGATGATCGTGTCTTCATCGTGCTCAACAACAATGACGGTGTTTCCGGCGTCACGGAGTTGTTCAAGTGTTTGAATCAACCGATCATTATCACGTTGATGTAAACCAATTGTTGGTTCATCCAACACATACATCGCTCCAACCAATCGCGTTCCGACTTGTGATGCAAGTCGAATGCGTTGTGCTTCCCCACCTGAAAGCGTTCCAGCCATACGGT
>CAYIPP010000032.1:0-7619 GCA_964365355.1 uncultured Gammaproteobacteria bacterium | reverse complement strand
CCACAAGCATACCATTCAATCCACCAGGCTCAAAATTAATTTAAATGGGTACTAGGGTTTCTTTCTCCTTGATTTTAATAAGTTTTTTTGGATTTTTGAGAGTTTTTCTGTGGCATACGAAAAACTCGCTGGCGCAAGTTGATGAATGTGCTGAGTGAGAAATGCAAGTGTTTCTTTTGGATAGAGTTTGTAGGATTCTCTGAGTGTCCATCCAACCGCTTTGGCAACATAGGTATCGCGACTTTGGATCAGGGGTTCAACCAATTCCAACACCAACTTTACAGATGGAGCTTTGCGTTTTGGGGATGTGTAATAGATGAGGGAGACAATGGACGCGCGCTGTTTCCATGGATTCTTTGATTGATTCCATGTTCGTAGTGTTGGTTCGATCTGCGTTGAAAAACGTTCGAAGATAACAGAATACAAAGCACAAAGCGAATCGGCGTGCTCCCAATTTTCTATGCGGTGAATCCATTGTTTCATCACATACCAATGAGATAAACCGAGTTGATCAAGATGGTGACGATAATACACGAGTGGAAGTGTCAGCGCTTCGTGTGTTTGTGATGTTTTCCAAATAGCATTCCAACTACGCAAAACATTTTTGGGAGATTTTGTATAAAACGAAAATCCCGTTCTGGCTAGCGTTTGCAAAACAGGAAGTCGATGACCCAAAACAATAAGTTTGGATGTTTTTTCACGAAAGGCTTTGTATGCTGGATCAGCAATTTGTGTGCATTTCAGTGCGTGTGTGATTTCGTTGAGTGGAGTCATACTCAATTTTTTCCTCCTTATTTTTTTATCGCCTTTAAAAATGCAGAAATGGTTTTTGTATTGAGAACATCTGATGGTTTTGCCCAACCACGACGCGCTTGGCCGATGCCAAAATCAAGATTGACAAATTGTTCCGGAGCGTGTGTATCAGAACTGATCACAAGTTTGACGCCATAGTCAATGGCTTGACGAATATATTTTTGGTGCGGATCTAGCCGTTCAGAACCGTTTACTTCTAACGCAACGTTGTATTGCTTTGCGGCTCTGATTATTTGATCCATATCCATTGCATATTGATCTCGCACATTGATAATGCGTCCGGTTGGATGGAGCAAAATATGAACAAGCGGATGTTGGATGCCTCGAATAATCCGTTCGGTCATTGCCTGTTTGGTCATTTTACGATTCGTGTGAACGCTCAGACACACAAGATCTAGTGTGCACAACGCTGTGTCTGAAAGATCCAGCGATCCATCTTTGCGAATATCACATTCTGTTGATTTTAATAGGCGAAAGCCTTTCAGTCGTTTGTTGAGTTGATCAATCTCTTTTCCTTGATTGAGTAATCGTTTTTCATCAAGTCCATGGGCTATGTGTAAACTCTGCGTGTGATCGGTCACGGCTATGTAGGATAATCCGTATGCCTTCGCAGCAAGCGCCATGTCTTCAATACTGTCGGTGCCATCTGACCAATTTGTTTGAACTTGAAGATCGCCTTTGAGTGAACCATATTCGACCAACGTTGGAATATGGTGTGTGACCGCTCGCTCAATTTCATCTGCACCCACACGAATCTCCGGTGGAATATACGAAAGACCAAGTGCGGTATACATGTGTTTTTCGGTTTTGCTTGCCAGTCGTTTTTTGCCTTGAAATAATCCATATTCTGAAAGTTTCATTTTTTGTTTGATCGCACGTTGTCGCAAAAGAATGTTGTGTTCTTTTGATCCGGTAAAATACACAAGACCAGCGCCATAGGCTTCCGGTTGTAAGATGCGCAAATCACCGTTCATGTTATTGGTATATCGAACCGTCATTTTTGTTGGTCCTTCTTCAAGAATTTCGGAAATAAAAGCTAATTGTTTGAACGCACGGATGAGCTTGCTTGGATCTGTGGTTGTTGCAAGCAAATCAATATCACCAATCGTTTCTTTGCGTCGACGGAGTGATCCGGCAATTTCGATGTGTTTGACTCCGGGAACCGCTTGAAGCTTTTCAACCAGATGTTGTGCAAACGGCATGGCAAGATGAATCGTTTGCCTGCCAGAGCTGGAATGTAAAAAGGCAATCGCACGTAACATATTACGTTGGGTTTTGATACCCATGTGTGGGATGGTGGAAATTTTTCCTGCCTTGGCTGCGCGTTCCAAATCTTTTATGGTTTTGATATTGAGTGACTCATACAAATGTAAAGCTGTTTTCGGACCAACATCTTGAATGTGCGTCAGCTCTAACATGTGAAAGGGAAATTGTTTTTTGAGCATTTGATATTCAGAGATGTTTCCTGTTGTGACAGCTTCGACAATTTTTTCTGTAAGACTTGTGCCAATTCCGGCCAGATCATCAATGCAGACATCACCACAGGTTTTGTAGAGATCAGACAGCTCTTGATTCAATCCTCGAATTGTTTCGGCGGCAATCTGGTAGGCTTGGGGTTTGAACGGAATATCTTGCGCTTCCAAATACAACGCCATCTCATCAAAGATGTCGGCAATTTGCTTATTGGATAGAATGTTACGAGGCATAGGTATTTTTTAGTATAGCAGGAAGATGCTCTTGCAACGAGTCATCTCTGATGTTAAACTGCCGATCATTGCTGCGGTAATAGCTCAGTTGGTAGAGCGTCTCCTTGCCAAGGAGAAGGTCGCGAGTTCGAGTCTCGTTTACCGCTCCAATAAAAAACTCCAGCTTGACTGGAATTTTTTGTTAGATGTTTTTTAGGAATGTTCATTTTAAGATGATGGTTGACCCATGAGAATTTTCGGTGAAGATTCTCTCGCTTGTTTAAATGCCCAAGAGGCTCCATATTTGTTGCCGATTTTATATTGTTCTTTTGCCAGTGAAACCACGAAGTCTTTGAATTGATTTGTTTGGCTGTCATCTAAACCAAATTCTTCTGAAAGGCAATGAATTTTATCAAGCAGAAGTTTGTACCAATTGGTTTGTTGAGTGTTTGACATACGAGTAATGGGATAAGAGTTCAATAAGATATTCTGATAACAGACAGGACACAACCGGACTAACACCCAGCGCATACGCTTTGCGTTCAATGCACTGTTTCAGTTGTGATGGCAAGAGTGGTTGGGACATAAAGTTGGTGTTTTTTTTGAACCAAGTGTCGTAGAAGCAATAGAACAAAGAGTGATGCAGTTACTGCGGCAATCAGCCCACCGAGAAGTTGATTCTGTTTTTGTTCGATGAGTTTTCCCGGTTCGGTGGTTCCTGTAACAAGAACAGGCGTTTGTTCAAGAACAACCAGATCGGATTGAGAGCGTGGAGCAAGTTTTATCGTTTCTCCAAATGGACGCACGATTCCAGTCACTTCAAGTGTCATGCCAGGCAGGAGTTCTGCTGTGTCGATGTGTGCGTTGCTTGAAAGTGCAATTTCGAGTTCTGTGCCGTTGTTTTCGATGATGAGATGATCTGATGCAATGGTAGAAATGATGCCTTGTGTTTTTGCGAGCGTTCCCATGTTGTTGATGTTGAGAGCATCGATGAGTATCAGTTTTGGTGCGGGTTCACTGATCTGATCGACAATTTCTATGATTCCATTTTTTGAAATTTTTGCTCGACGTTCATTGTTGGAAGTGCTGAGTTCTCCGACCAAGTGAATCACTGAGCCTGATTGGATTGCCGGAAACGTTGCGTCATTTTTGTAGACTTGGATTCCACCTGTTGCATCTTGCACATAGAAGAATTGTTTTCCCAATACACCTGGAGCGACAGTTGCTGTGGCGACAAAATCGAATGACGTGCCATCCGGTTGCTGTTGAAGAAAGGCAATCGTTTGAGAATCTACTTTGGCATCATCAGTAAGTTGGTCGTTCGTTGATCCTGTGTTTGAGGTAGTTGTCGATGGTTCCGAAATTGTCGTTGGTTCAGACGTTTGAATTGTTGACGACCAAAACCATGCGTTTCCTTTTCGAATGTACGTGTCACCATCATAGGTTTTTTTATAAGAGACAAAATCAACAAGTTCTTGATCTGGTGCCACAAGTTGGAGACTTTCTGAACCAGTATTGAGAGCTAGGCCGGATTGTGGCGCAGTAAGCTTTGTTGTTTCTCCTGGTGCGAGTATGCCATCTTGGAACACAAATGTTTTGCCGGATGCATCTGCAAGAGACCAGTTGTGCAAATTCAGTTCTGCATCGCCTGTATTTTTTACGACAATAAATTCATCCGTTTTGTCATCGCCTGTTGTGTTTGGATACAGCTCAACAAGCTGCAATGTTTTTGGACTTGGAAGCATACTCGTTGGTTCTTCTGATACCGTGGTTTCTTGTGAAGGCAACTCTTGAGAAACAAGTTGTGTGACGGTTGGTAGTGAAATTTCCGTTGTTTGATTTGTTGTTTGTAGAGGAGTGATAGTTTCACTTGCTTTCGAACTTGTTGATTCAGTTGTCGAAAGCGCGAGTTCAGATGACCACGTCCATCCATTTTCTGTGCGATGATAGGTCTCTCCATCAATTGTTTTCGTGTAGGCAACTGAATCGACCAATGTGTTATCTGGAGCAATCAGAGACACGGTTTCTGAACCATTGTTGAGAGCAATAGTTGATTGTGAAGAAGTCACTTTTTGTTTGAAGTTTGGAGTCAATTGGATATCACCAAATGTAAATTTTTTACCGGAGGCATCTTGAAGTTTCCAATCTTTCAAATTGATTATCGTGTTGCCTGTATTTTTTACGACAATATATTCATCCGTTTTGTCGTTGCTAGTTGTGTTTGGATACAGCTCAACAAGCTGCAATGTTTTTGGACCTGGAGGCACAACGTTCGATGCTTCCGATACGTTTGTTGCTGATGAAGTTGTGTCTTGATGAGGTTCCGTATTCGAAACGAATGAAACTGCTGCTGGTTGTACAATTGTTTGTGCTGGTATGGAAGTTTCTTCAAGTGTTGAATTGGTTGATGCATTTGTCGTAGATGCGATTTCTGACGACCAATTCCATCCGGCTTCTGTTACAACAAATGTGTCACCATCGATTGTTTTTGTGTACGAGACCGAATCGACTACTGATTGATCAGGAGCAAACAAGTTCAGTGTCTCTTCTGTATTGTTGAGCGCAATCGTTGTTTGTGCTGATGTAACTGTTGTTGTTTCGTTTGGAGCAAGTGTTCCATCTTGGAAGACGAATGTTTTTCCGGATGCATCTGCAAGGGACCAGTTCTGCAAATTTAGTTCTGTATCGCCTGTATTTTTTACGACAATATATTCATCCGTTTTGTCATTGCCTGTTGTGTTTGGGTAGAGCTTAACAAGCTGAAGTGTCTGTGGATTTGAAGTAGATACATTGGTTTCTACTAACGTGGTGTTTTGAGAAGATGATTCTACTTGTGTTGGTTCCAGTTGAATCATTGATTCAACTGGAGAAGTGGAAAGATCCATTGATTCATCAGTATCCACTGTTGGGTATTGATTTGGCTCGATTGATGTTGGCGAAGAAACAACTTCTGTTTCTGTTGGATCAACTACAATTCCTGCGTTTCCGAGTTCTGGTTGTGTATCGATTGTTCCAACTCCATCAATTCCTCCAAGCTCAAGGTTTGTGATAATTGTTCCAAGAGTCGGCTCGGAAGTGTTAATGCTTTGGTCAGAGTAATACAATCCGTGTTCGGTAAGGAGGGAGAAATCGAAGTCGTCTGTTTGGACATAGGAAGAAAGAAGAGTTTGAAAGAATGGATCTTGCAGTGCTTCTGGGGAAGCGAGAATCAGAATTTGATTTTTGATCGTTGTTTGAGAAGAAGCCAACACAGCATACGGATGTGTGTTTGCCGCGTGCGCAGGCGCAAGTCCAATACCAAACATGCCTGCGATCAGAAGAAATGATCCAAGAGTTCGTTTCATAGGTGGGTGCTAATTGTGAATGAACTTTCGCGAAAGATGTTTAGCTAAACAAAAAAAGAACCTCTCAACTGTTAAGTAGGGAGATTCTTTAATACTTGTATTCAACCAAAAAAATTTTGGTTTGTCAATGGGAAGTTGTGGATGAAACAGTGTTGATATCTGTATTGTACCAAGTTAGAACCTATTTTTCACAACAAACAAATCAAGCGGACGAATTTTTGTGAAACATTTTTTTGGAAAAGGATTCGCAAAATTCGGTTACTATTTTTGAAATACGGACTCATCCGCGCGGGTTTCAGCTTTGTTTTTGGCTGGATGGACAGTTAAAACAAGAAATCAAAGTCTGCTCTCAATTTCTTGTTTTAACAAAGGAACAATTTGTTTTCGCATAATCAGATTTGATCGCTCCGCGACTACGCCAGTAAATTGTACTTTCAAAACTTTTTCCAAAAGTTTTTGTGTTTCGAAATCTTGGGCGACAAAAAAGTTTTTTGTATTCTCAAGCTCGATTGTATTTTGGAAGATAAAATCTAAGCCCATCTCCTTTTTGATTTTCTCTAACACTTGGACAATCTCGCCACTTCTTTCGTCTACAAGTTTTTGAGCACCAATCATTTCAACTTGAGCAATACCAACTTTTTTGTCACCCATAACAAACCACGCGAAATAGCCCTCAATGCTCTCTGCAAGTTTATTGCCTGATAAATCTGATTTTGCTATAAACATATCTTTCCAAAAATCTTTGGGCAATTTTGCAACCTTATTGAGCCATTCGGCCGCTACTTTGTCGCGCTCTGTGGTAACACTCCCCTTAAAATTCAAGGTATTGGAAATTATCGCTCCATAAACAAGTGTTGCTGATTTTTTCGATATATCAACAGTATTTTGTATAAACTTTTCTGCGACAAGAGTGGCGGCCGCACCGACAAGCTCAATTTGTGCCTTGGCTTTGGGAAATTTATCCGCCTCGTGGACTTTTCGATGGTCAATAATTTCGATGACTTTTTCTGGGGAAATTTTTCCCTCAAGCCCATTGAGGTCGCTTGCGTCCACGAGTATCACTTCATCGAAATTATCCGCATTCTGTATCATTGGCGGATATTCAAAGCCAAAGCGATCTAAAATATATTTTGCTTCGTCGTGTGGTTCGCCAATAATTCCGACGATGGCATTTTTGCCAGTTTTCTTCAAAAATTCGCTGTAGGCGATTGCACCCGCAACGCCGTCGAGGTCAGGATTTACATAGCAAGTTACAAGGATTGGTTTCATAAAATTATTTCAACATAGTTTCAGTGCTTTCGTCATAAAACTTCATCTCACTATTTTCGACCAAAATCCCTTGCCCATCTCTTAAAATCCGAAGCGGATATTTTAGAGTTTTCATTTTTTCTTTTACCAAATTTTCCGCTTCGTTCTTGTAATGAACTTTAAGCACAAAAGGAACATAATTAAGAGCAGAAAAATCTGTTAAGCCAAACCTATCTCTACCTGTTTCATTCCAATTTGTCACTTCAATTGTTGGACACATAATGAGTCTGTAGAATTATTCACGTTTTGAAAAAATTTTTGTAGACCGGATCGATTCTTCTCCAAATGTCTGGCGTCATCCGTTCTTGGATGACCTCAGATTGCTGGATGAGAGATTTCTGACAAGTTGTATTTAGGTCATTGAGGGTTGAAGGAAGTTTGTAAGACGTTTGAGGTTCATGGTCAGAAACGTAAGTATAGCCGTCCCAAAACAAAATGTCAGATTGTGTAATTGAAAATTCGTCCATCG
>CAYIPP010000031.1:0-7818 GCA_964365355.1 uncultured Gammaproteobacteria bacterium | reverse complement strand
CTATTGTACGATTGCGGCACACCAGAGGTATTGTACGTTTGATTATAATGGAATGTTGCCTGAAACGTTACCAAACGATCCTCAGACATATGATGGAATCATGTATGGTCCGGAAACGGTTATTGTCCCTCCGGATCAAGCAGTGTATTTTGTAAATAATGGAACAGCGAATTGTTCGTCCGTAGCGGCCGGATGTCAGGAAATGGGAAAACCAAAATTTTCACAAGATTTGAGTTTGGTGGAATCATTTGAAAGTGTGTATGTGGTAAATGATCCTGATCAGTATGGAGATATGCTCTGTACGAACGATGCCTTATTCTGTGATGAGTTTTCTTCCACAAAAGACGGAAATTTCTTTTTCAAAAATCCGCTTGATAAAACTTGTGACTATCGAAGTGATGTGGATTTCGGCGGAAAGAAAATAAGCGGTTGGTTTAGAAAAGGAAAAGACGAGCCATGTGATTGGACCGATGAGAATAACGATCAGAAATATGTTCCAACTGATGATGAGGCTTATATCATTGGTGGAAATCAGTCGGGTATGTGGCTCAATGGTGATACGGCCGCAGGTCAATATGAGGGTTGGGTTGGAACTTGTCAGGCTCAGCAAGATTTGTGTACGGAATTTATTGATGTGGTCGATACGGAAGGCGGATTGAAAAAGGATGGAACATCCTATTACTTCATCAACAATGACAAATTAGCCAATGTCGCTTCCACACCGTCACAAACATGCGATGGAAAAGTTAGTCAAAAAGCCGGATGTGCGTTGTTTAACAATCGGAGCAATTCGGAACTTAATTACAACGCAAGTGCGAGTTACACGTTGTCCAAGTACGCACATCAGTTGTTGAATAAATCACCGAATGCATTAGTGGATCCTGTGAGTTGTACTGGATATGGTGGCACTGGAGGGTACTTTTACAACAACTATACCAAAATGGAAATTCATTTATGTAGTTTGCGTTGTCATTATGACAATATTGATAGTAAGGACGCTTTGGTCACAAACATGAGTACACCGGCAAAAGACCCAAACTTTTCTGGTAGTTATTTTGAGCGTTCGTGTATGTTGGATGTTGATTGTCCTGTTTTAACAACAAAATTAGGTGAGAAAGTGAATGGAACATGTCAATTTGTGCAGGACGTCGACAAACTCGTCAACGATTCCAATACCATCCTGCAAGTCACACGTGATCGATCTTGTTCTGCTTGGCTTGCTTGTGGAAGCGGTCGTAACAGCTTTAATCAACAAACCAATAAATACGAACAGATTTGTGATGCGATTGATTTGTGTGTGAGTGGTAGTGCGGAAGGTCAAGATACAAATTGTACACAGTGGGATTCGCGCGATCCGGAAATTTTAACAAGCACATTCTATTCATCTCGTGACGTCTCATGGAATGGATCTGAATATTCTGGATATGCCATTCCAAATCAGTTGCCTGTGGAATTGTACAATCAATTTAACGTCAATCCGGACAAAGCATGTGTGAATGCAAATACGGGACAGATTGCCACAATTTCAAATATACCGATAGAGTGTACAGATGAAGGACTTTGTAAAGTGGCTGGTCTGAATTGCGAATTTGTGGATCCGGATTATCGATTAGTTTATAACGCCGGGACTTGCGATTCTTCAAATGGAAATGGACAAACGTGCAAAGTTGGTCATTGCTCAGATAAGGGAAACGCCTGTTCCAACAAGTCCGAATGTATTTCAGGTCAATGTGTGATTGGTTCATGTCAGGCTTCCGAACCCTTGCCGAAAAATGGAACATGTCCAACCAATTTTCATCAAGATCCAATCTTTAAGGATGTCTGTATCGATAAGGATCTGGGTGAAAAGCCATGTTTGGCTGGAACAACAAACGGTTGTGACAGTGATCAATCATGTGTCCTGTCAGTCACAACCGCTATTGGAAGTTGTTTCAATAATCGATGTGTGACGGATATTCGAGATCAAGATGGTAATGGATTTGCCGATACAATCAATTTGACAAGCGCTCGAGAACAATCTTGCCGTGGATATCCTGAAGTGGATTCACCTAACGAGCCAAGTAAGGTTGTTGAGACGTGGCTTTTACCAGACACATCCGTTCCTACAGAACAGCCAACGAGTGTATCGTTTACCCCTCACTCGTTTAAACCTGGATACCAGGATAGCAATATCTGCGCCCTAGACGAAAATGGAAATTCTGTTGATTGTGATTGCAGCTATGATCGAGTGGAATATGGGAAAGGAGCGCTTACATTGTTTCAAAGTCTGAATACGAGTACAAGCTCACTCCCGCTAGGTATTTGTAGCGCCGGTACAAATGAAGGTTCGACATGTACGAATGATACTGGGTGTCCGGAAGGAACGTGTTTGAAACGAACCGCACAAAAGACGTTATATGGTTGGTTAGGATATTGTGTTGAAAAAGATTCATCGATTCCTTTGTTTGCAAGTACAGATCCGGAAGATCGTGCATGTTTAACTTGGTTACCAGTGGATCAGCTGACTGGCGCCACAGACTTATATGGAAAATTCACCTCAGCCGGGTTTGAAAAACAAGATGCTTATTATTGTGCTGAACCAGACATTGCGTATGATATTCCGACAGAGCCAGTGGCTTGTGCATCTCCGACTCAATCGCCAAGTACTGATGGTGTAATATATTGCCAGATAGACTTAAAAGAAAATTCGGATATAACAGCGAATGATTACCTTGATGATCTTCCTTATGTACAATGTAAACAGGGATTTTTTGCTGTCATGACAGGCTGCGGTGATGCAGATCATGGTAACAAATGTACAGAATCAGATGGCGTTGACGACTATCCGTATATCTGTGTTCCTTATTTATCTTATAAAACCAAGAAAGACGATCAAGGAGAGATTGGTGATAAATGTGAACCTCCATCCACTGAGAACAATCCAGAGTTAGCTTACGACGATAGCCATGATAATGGTTCTATGTCCGTTTACTTATTGCAGTATGGTGAATGGGTCAAGAAAAAAGACTTCTATGATGACTGCAAAGTAAGAGGTGTCCTTAAATCGAGTACTGTGGTGGAAAATTATTTTGGGAATACTCAGTCTATTACTCCAACTACGGAACTTTATCCGGTTTGTAAATCCGTGGTTCAGGTGGCACGAATGGATGACACAGTTGGGCCTGCAGCACTAGACAATACAGGAGAACTCAATGTAGCTTGGACAAATCGTGTATGGCAAGCAAAAAAATATAACATCGACTCACCAAATCCCGACTTTCAATATAAATTTGAAACTGAGCCAACCATATTTGGTCAAGCACAGAATCCTTATGCACGTTTGAATCAAGAGCCGGATAAGTATCCTGATCCCTACCCACATCCATTTGAAGTTTGCGTTGAAGATTCGACTTTGGTTCCTTGGCCGGCCTATGGAACCTGTAATAATCCCTCAAAAAAGAATGAAAATGTTGCAAGAGTCTATAGAGATTTTAGTTTGACTGAATTTACTTCAAATGCGACCGAACCAGATTTATACGCGATTGACCGTTTACAACAACTTTTTGCCCGTTCTTATCAATTACTCACGTTTAATGATGCAGGTACATATCAAGATAATGGAATCTTCAAAACATTTGAGGAGTTTGAACAATCTATTCTAACGACGTATAAATCTACTATGTCGCTTCCATGGAATTGGGATGTGCGTATAATAGGAGATTCACAGGACAAACCAACCCCACCACAGGTTATTTCTCTTGGCATCTGTATTGGCGAGAAATGTCGAGAAGGTCGTCCGAATGCGTTGACGGTTGATAGTCAAGATAAAGGAGATATTGTGGGGGAAGGTTCGAAAAAAGTTGCGGTGAGCTTTTTTACAGCTGCAAATTCAAACCAAATGCCGATTCGTCGAATTATCGTGGATTGGGGGGATGGAAAGCCGGGTGGTTTGCTATGGCCAACGAATTCACATAGCGGTTCAACCACATCGGATAATTATTATAAGAATCACCGCGGATTAGACGGAGGTGGTAAAGAAATTTGTGGGAGTGATAAAAACTTGGACTTCGGATTGACGTCTGAAGCTTGTGATTCAAGTTACATTACCTTTGATAAGAATTATGTGTGCAGTGTCGGAAATCTGGAAGCATTAAAGAACGATCCGGACAGAGCAGGCTGCATCTATGGAACCGGTGGACGCTTGCTCAACTCGCCATGTACAGATGGAGACTCATGTATTTTCCAACCACGAGTCCACGTCCAAGACAACTGGGGCTGGTGCACAGGCTTCTGCGACGCCGGAAGTGCTGATGGCACAGACGGATGTTTTGCGGGGGAAGGTTCAGATGGGAATGAATGTAATATTCAGTATTGTCCGAGTGAAGGAGATTCAAACAACTGTCCAGATATTAATGGCGATATTGATAATCCATGGGTGAATTATGAAGGCGTGGTTATTGTTACACCTGAATCTTAAAACGAAGAAAAACCGATTCACTGTTGAATCGGTTTTTTCGTATAAGAATGTCTTCGACAAGCTCAGACAATAACAAGTCTCATTATATTTTCCGTCATTGTGCAGTGTCCTACTTTGTCGGAAGTGAATGTTTATCACTGAACGAAGCAATCTCATCGGGACCGTTGCAAACTCATTGACACGTTATTGCGAGGAGCTCAAGGTTATCAAAGAGCGACGTGGCAATCTCTGTTTCTTGCAAAACAAAGAGATTGCTTCACTCATTGGTAAACGCTCGTTCGCAATGACAGAATGCATAGGAGTTTTGCAACAGTCTCTTCATACAGACTTGTCACGTTATATCCTCCAATAATACTCAGACAAGTACAGGTCATACTGAAATGTGTCTAGTCAGCTTATCAATAAAAAAATCCCAATTGCGATGCAATTGGGAAAGAAGAGGAGAAAGAAGAGGTTTAATCGATGCGGTGTAGAACCACATCGAACAGCTTTTTGTTGGTAGCGATGATATCAGTGTATGAGATCGTCGAGAGATCGTCAGAGATGACACCATTGACATACTCACTGTTGCCATCAACACCAGAGAAGGTGTTTCCGACGACCACTCCCAGGTGGTTACCATCCCACACGAGTTCGATTTTGCCATTGACCAGCTCGGTGTAAGCCGGTCGGACATAATCGTCATCTTCGAAACGGTACTGACCATTCGGTGCCAGACCCCAGTCGGTCTCAGACCACGTGACCGTGGTCTGGCCGGACGCGCTGCCCGTGACCGTCTTGGGAATAAACAGACGCTCAGGACGCTTGAGCTCGACAGTGATCGAGCCCTCGACACTGGCCTCGCAGGAGGCCGAATCCTCACAGGTCAGTTGGTCATTGAAGTAGAAGTCGCCGGTCAGGCCATCAGGGGCCATCGCGACGATGAGACCCGACTCGATGGTTCCGAAGGAACCCTCACCACCGGCACCACTGGTGTTGCCGGTGAGGTCGTCGGTCGTGTTCGACTCAGTGTCGCACCCCATCGCGAGCGCGAGGGGCACGGACAGAGCCAGTCGAAGCGCAAACTTCTTCATGGTCTTTCTCCGTTTGTTGCCCCGACCCGTTTTTCAGGGTGCGGGCATTGAGGACATCCCCCAACTCAGGGGACTCTATTTATATAAGGCTACAAAACTTTGGTTTTGTCAAGGTGATTTCCGTTTAAACCTGAAATAAAACGGGTTTGAATGTGATTGTGGACATTTTGTGTGGATAACCTTGAGTTGAGACAAACAACAAAAAATATTTTATGATTTAAGTATCAAAAAATAAAAACCTCCCTGCATGTGTCTGGGAGGTTTTGTTTTTTGAAGACTCCGAAATTTCGGAGAGGAGAGAGAACATGAGACAAGTAGTTGTGAAGATGTATTTAGCTCTGTTTGTGTGCATGGCTGTGTGTGCATCTATGATGCACTGCATTGCAAAGCACGATCTTGAGGAAGAAGTTGTGACTTCTGAAGAAGCTGTGTTGCAGTATTGGGATCTGATGACATGGCTTGGTCTTCAAGATGAATTCGCCATGTTTATGTATCCAGGCAAAAGTCCATTTGGACATCATATTCAAGTCGATCTTTCGCCTGGGCAGTACTTAGTCATTCCACACATTCCTATGAGTCAAACAGCTTTTGCGGAATAAAAAATCGGATGGGTTTTACATCCGATCGTCGAGGTTAGAACTCCCGATTCCATACATGTGTACAGGGAATTGATGATGGATCATTCCCGACAAGTTCCTTGAGGAGTTCCTGTGCAAACTGAGAAGTTTGTGCGTGTCTACACAAGGGAAGTCTTCCAGCCGTGCCTTGTGACTGCGCAAACTCGCACTCCTTCTGGTATGCCTCCAACTCGGCATACCATTTTTTTTGACACTGTACTTCGAGTTCATCTTTATCTTGAATCTGTTGCAGGAGAAACGTATCCGCCGGCAATGTAAGCTCAGTCCACTGCCGATAGTGAATATACTCGTGATACAGCACGAGATTGAGATATGCATTCTCTCCCAGAACGAGATTATTCAAACTCACGAACAAAACAGGAACGGGTTCTCGTGTTGGGTCATATCCTGGGATTTTCTCTGCTGGAACCAGTGTCAAGGCAAATTGTTGACCAAAAGCTGTTGAAATTTTGCCTGTCAGAATCTCCTGAGCAAATGTTGTGCGAAGTCCGATATCCGGATGATTCTGCAGAAGCGAATGAAGACGCTTGATCGGATCGGCATGGATATGAGTCCTCTGTGTTCGATGGAGTTGCGAATTGTTTGAGTGTGTTGGATTGACTCTGTGGTCAGACGGAACTGACTCACAACAACTCAGCAGAATCAGAACGAGTACGTACGCGGACCTGTTCATTTGAATTCTCCCTACGAGATGTGAGGAACGTGTTGCAACTATTGCAACCGACAAGCGTAACAGATTTTCAACGTTGTGTCAAGTGTTTTATCGCTAATTTTAGTCAAAAAATCAAAAATGTTTGAAATGATTGACGTTGAAAATCGAAGCAAGTAACCCTAAACAATCATACGTTTTTCATTCTGTGCATCTTGTTCTGTCAAACAGACACGACAAACGTGCTATATTGACAATAAGGGGAAAAACACATACACCTATCCCCTTGTTCTTTCACAATAGATCAACAAACAACCATGGAGGTTCTTGATGAAAACGATCGTGTTGGTGTTACTTTTCACCGTGTGTGTGACAGCAACTGTTCTGGTTCATGCGGAATGCAAGGAACCATCAACAATCAAGCAGTTGCTTGAAATGAGTACGGCAAGCGAAAAAGCGTTCGCGGACATGGATCTGACGAATTTGCTTAAGCACGCGATTTTTGCTCGTGAGCAAATTATTCCCTGTTTGAAGCAATCACTCAGTCCAAAAGAGGCAGCAGCGTTTCATCGACTCATGGCTCTGGAAGCATTCACACGTCATGATGACAAGCAAGTGATTTCTGAGTTTCATGCGGCACGACGGTGTGATCCCGGATACACAATTCCGCCGGAAGTGGCGGATGGCGATCATCCATTGCTCACCAGTTATCAAGAAGCAGCCAATGTCGTGGATGGAGTTCCGGAGTCGATTTATGCACCGGCTGAAGGTCATGTACTTGTTGGTGGCATTCGAAATGCACCTCGTCTGAAAAAGACCCCTGCGATCATTCAGGTCTACGGGTCTGAATTGGATGAGAGTTGGATCGAAACCAAGTATATCCAACCTGGTGAAACCTTGCCGATTTGGGGGAAAAATATGTTTGGCCTGACAGCCAGAGATTTGGGTATCGATCAGACACCCGAGTGGAAAAAGTCGGAGTGGTACTACATTCCAGCTGGT
>CAYIPP010000030.1:0-8357 GCA_964365355.1 uncultured Gammaproteobacteria bacterium | reverse complement strand
ATTATTTCTCGTTGACTCTGATTGTCCTCGTTCACAGCTCCCAGTAACTTAAAATCGTATCCTTGAATCCCCGCATAGGATTTCAAGGCATGGACATCTTTTGGAAAACACGAACCACCAAACCCAATCCCTGCTCGTAAAAACTGCGGACCGATACGCGAATCTAACCCAATCCCTTCGGCAATATCTCGCACATCCGCACCGGTTCCTTCCGCAATATTCGCAATCTCGTTAATGAATGAAATTTTTGTTGCCAAAAATGCGTTTGAACACACTTTGATTAATTCGGCTGACTCAATCGTGGTTCGTAAAAAGACACTTTTAATCCCTGTATGCATGCTCTCAACAACAGCATAGACAATGTCATCATCCGCACCAATCACCACGCGATCAGGATGTTGAAAATCAGCAAGTGCTGATCCTTCTCGTAAAAATTCTGGAATCGAAGCGATTTGAATAAGTGGTGCCAGATCGGCACGACCGTGTTTGGTCAATGCTTCTTGCACACGTGCAAGCACACGACGATTTGTTCCAACCGGAACCGTACTTTTAATCGTCAGCAATACTTCTTTTTTCAACAACCTTCCTACATCATCTGCAACATCAAATAAAAACGATAATTCCGCTTCTCCAGTTGATCGAGGAGGGGTTTGAACCGCAATCATGATGACATCTGCTTGATTAATCACAGATGATAAATCAGTTGTAAAAATAATTGATCCTTGTTCTTGCTGTTGTCGAAGTGTATCTGAAAGACCGGGTTCATAAAAAGGAGCTTGACCCAAATCCAGACGAGCAATTTTTCCGAAATCCGTATCGACACATGCGACACGATGTCCAAGCGAAGCAAAACCGAGTCCTGTTGTTAAGCCGACATATCCTGTTCCAATCATGACAATATTCATACGAGCAGTTTTTGTTAGACACGCATATGCAGTCGTTGAATTAACTCCTTCTTCTGTGGTTCATGATAATTTGCACGAATCAACTCCATGCGCACATCATCGTCTATCCGCGTCAACATTCCGCTGTCGACCAACTCAATCAATGCATCAAGAGACACCCATCGAACATGAATCCGCTCACCCGGATCTAACTGCTGTTGCTGAACACAATCACAATCTCGAGCAAGATACACAAAAAAATTCCTTTGCATATGTCCGGATGCTTCTCGATGATGATACAAAGACCAACGTTCCGATGCAAACCCCGTTTCTTCAAGCAACTCACGTTTTGCTCCAGCAAGTGCTTCTTCTCCAAGTTCAATTCGTCCTCCGGGAAGACAGAGAAACGGGCGACCACCCGGTTGTTCTTGTTCTTGAATCATGATCGTTTCATCTTTGATCGCCAAAATTTGTACAGTATCTTGTTGCTTGATCATTTCAAATGTTGAGGTAGAACCATCGAACAATTCTTGTTCCCATTGATAGACATCAAACAACACACCGGAAAAAACTTTTTTTGCATGTGTTGGTATCATAGAACGAGATTCAACATACGACCTTGAACATACACAATCCTCTTTGGTTCTTTTCCATTCAACTGTTTTTGTACATGCTCATCTTGATAGGCAAGAGACAATACACTCTGTTGATCCGCATCCGGTGAAGCTTGAATGGTTGTACGCAATTTTCCATTCACCTGAACAGCGATAGACACTAAATCATCTTTCACAAATGCCGGGTCGTACAATGGCCATGATTGAGACTCAAGGAGAGAAGACTCTCCCAATTGAGAAGACAACTCATTGGCAAGATGTGGAGCAAATGGAGAGAGTAAATGCAAAAAAATCTGAAACGTTTCTTTGTGTAAAGGCGTGGAATCCTTCACGTCATTGATAAAAATCATCAATGCCGAGACCGCTGTATTAAAACGCATCGCTTCAATATCTTCCGTAACTTTTTTGATCGTTTTGTGAAGTGACCGCAGATGCTCATGTGTCTCTTGTTGATCTGTATCTTGAACGGTCGCATGCACATCGATCACCTTTTCCAAAAATCGTCTCATACCAATCAACCCATTCACATTCCAAGGTACAGGTTCTGCAAACGGCCCCATAAATAGCTCAAACAATCGCACAGCATCCGCTCCATAGAGTTCGACCATTTCATCCGGATTCACCACATTCCCTTTTGACTTGGACATTTTTGTTCCATCTTCTGCCAAGATAAGTCCATGACTGGTGCGTTTTGTATATGGCTCACTTGTCGGTACATGCCCACGATCAAACAAAAATTTGTTCGAGAATCGAGAATATAATAAGTGAAGTGTTGTATGTTCCATACCACCGTTATACCAATCAACCGGCATCCAATGCTGAAGAAGTTGGTAATTAGCGGTTGGAAGTTGATCCGCAGGTTGTGCGTTCAACTCTGTATGCATGGCATAGGCCAAAAAATACCAGCTGGACCCTGCCCAGTTTGGCATGGTATCGGTTTCACGTTTTGCCGAACCACCACAGGTCGGACAGAGGGTGTTCACCCAATCAGTCATCATCGCCAACGGCGATTCTCCCGAATCGGTTGGTTCAAACTTTTCTACATCCGGTAAGGTCACAGGCAATTGTTCATTTGACACCGGTACCCATCCGCAGGTTTCACAAGAAATAAGTGGAATAGGTTCACCCCAATAGCGTTGACGAGAGAATACCCAATCACGCAGTTTGTAATTCACTTCACGAGTACCCCATCCATGTTCGATCAGGTAATCACTGATGACTTGTGTCGCTCGGTGAATATCAAGACCATTCAAAAAGTCACTATGTATCATGACACCTTCCTTTTCTTGAACCTGCTCAACGTTCTTAATTGGTGAGACATCACCATCTGGACCCACAACAACGCGCACAATATCAATCCCATGCGCTTGGGCAAATTCAAAATCACGGACATCGTGACCAGGCACACCGACAACCGCACCTGTTCCAAAAGTTCCAATCACAAAATCACTCATATAAATAGGCATCTTCTTCTGCGTGAAATGATTGATCGCAAACAAACCGGTTGCAACGCCTGACTTTTTTCTTCCATCAGCCAGACGTTCTTCGTTCGTTTTTTTTAACGCCGTATCCCTATACATTTTTGCTGCAACTTTATCTGAAAAAGATTCAAAATTCTTCTGCACAAATTCACTATCTGGCGCAACCACGAGAAATGTGGCACCAAAATTTGTATCCGGACGGGTCGTAAAAACAGTAATCGTTGTTTCCAATCTATCAACAGGATATGTAATATTCACCCCTTCACTTCTCCCAATCCAGTTGCGTTGTTGCGTTTTAATCTTTTCCAAATAATCCACTGAGTCCAAATCCTTGAGTAAACGATCAGCGTATTGTGTAATCGCAATCATCCACTGGGCTTTATCCCGTTTTTCTGTTGGACCACCGCAGCGTTCACATGTTCCGTTCACCACTTCTTCATTGGCCAAACCAATTTTACAAGACAAACACCAATTAATTGGCATGTTGGTTTTGTAAGCCAAACCAGCCTTAAAAAATTCTAAAAACATCCATTGCGTCCACTTGTAGTATTCAGGATCCGTTGTATTGACTTCACGTGACCAATCAAAACTCAATCCAAGCGATTGCAGTTGTCGTTTAAACGTTGCAATATGTTCTTTCGTGACATCTTGTGGTTTACGACCATGTTTGATCGCATAATTCTCGGTCGGCAATCCAAATGCATCCCATCCAATCGGATATAAAACGTTAAAACCTTCCATACGTCGTTTTCGTGCAACAACATCCAACGCTGTATAAGAACGCGGGTGTCCGATATGAAGTCCGGCACCGGATGGATACGGAAATTCAATCAGGCAGTAAAACTTGGGTTTCTTGGAAAAATCCTCCGCATGAAACACCCCAGAATCTGCCCACTGTTTTTGCCATTTTTTTTCTACTTCTTGATGGTTGTAATGCATACAAAGATATTATCGAGCCGATCATACCAAAGCTCAAGACATTCTCCAAGAGTTGACAACAACCTGTTTTCTTTCTACGGTGTGATAACACTCAAACTTTGACATGGGTGAGGACGTCATGATCGATAGTTTTGTTCTTTCACACCCCCAAATTCAACTTGATTCAACACGTGTCACCCTGAGTGAAGAAACGTTTGATTTCATCACCAACACCTGTGATGACAAAACACTTCTTCCGATTCAACTGGATCTATTTTCCATAACACCTGATGCCCGCTTTCACTATTTTGCCGTTGAACTCCATGTAGAAACCTATTTGCGTACATCCTGCGCGGCTGAATGTCCGGTGAGTGATCGACTGCTCCTTGAAATCGTTGTGCTCCATCGGCTTAAATTACTTCATACCAACATGCAAGACAATCTTGCTTTGGCAGGAAGAAGTATTGCTGTCATGGGATGTATGATCCAGCACAAACTGACACAGCTCCTGTTGGCCATACAGTCATTCCAACGCAGACGCGTGTTCAATCTTGGAAGAATTTTTGGCTTGCAGCAAACCTTGTGGGAAATAGAATTCATTGGAGCCAGTGCCGTTGTTCGTACCATTCGTATGCTTAGTCGCATCCCAAATAGCACGGTTCGATTTCCAACTCTCGAAGAAGACCTGGATCGAGGGATCGACTTATTCATCCAGTATTTTCGTGGAAGAAAAGGGTTATCGATCAGAACAATCACTATTGCCGCAAGTATAAAATCCATCAACAGTCCGGATCGTCTGCTTATCACACGGATTCACTCTAAACACTCGATACCTCTTGTTGGTGCGGAAGATCGACACGTGCGTATTGCACAAGGTGCTCGTTTTGTCAGCACGCGATACACACGACGCTTTCGTCCAATTGAAATCTCTGTTGGCAGACCACCGGACACAGACTACGAACTTTCTGTAGATGTGTCCGATGTTCAATCGTTTGAAGAATTTCTTGAATCGCAAACACAAACACCCTATGTGGAAGAACAGGGTGTACTCGAACCCACTCTCTAAGTCCTTACGGACTTTTTTTAGTTCATGGCTTGTTGTAATCGTTCCAGTGCCACAATAAACGCTGCTCGTCGCAAATCTGTTCCCTGTGCTTGAGCACGCGCAAAAATTTCGGTTGCCTGTGTTTGTAGTGTTTCTTTCAATCGAGCAAACACCTCTTCTTCACTCCAATGTTCGCCTGTTTTGTTTTGTTCCCACTCATAGGTAGAAACAGTCACACCACCGGAATTTGCCAAAATGTCTGGCACAACCGAAATACCGGAGGCAAACAAGACATCATCCGCTTCAGGTGTGGTTGGACCATTGGCCAATTCCAACACGGTTCTTGTGTGAATACGATCCGCATTTTCTTGCGTAAGTTGATTTTCTAATGCCGAAGGTATCAATACATCACATTCGACTTCGAGGACACTTCCGGATAGATCTTGAGCACCTTCGAATCCATTGACACCTTTTGCCATTTGCTTATGGGCTGTGAGTGCCGGAATATCTAAACCGTTTTCGTTGTAAATAGCACCTTTTGAATCAGACACAGCAATCACTTTATGACCTGTATGAAAGAAAAGTTCTGCGGCGTGTTGTCCGGCATTTCCATATCCTTGAATCGCCACTCGACATGCGGAAGGCAAATTCAACGCATCACGCAATGCTTCAAACACATACAACCCACCCATCGCCGTTGCTCGATCACGTCCAAGCGATCCTCCCGCATCTAATGGTTTGCCCGTAATCACCGCACCGCTTGTATCTCCTGTGATTGTTCCATATTCATCCGACATCCACGCCATGATTTGCGGAGTCGTATTCACATCAGGTGCCGGAACATCTTTTTCCGGACCAACAACATCAGCCAGTCGTCGCATCCACGCACGCGACAATCGCTCGAGTTCCGATTCAGATAATTCTTTTGGATTGATCGTTGCCCCACCTTTTCCACCGCCCATGGGAATGTTTGCCACCGCACATTTCAGTGTCATCCAAAACGCCAACGCTTTGACTTCTTCCATATTCGTATCTTGATGAAACCGAATTCCACCTTTGTATGGACCTCGCCAATTATTGTGTTGCACACGATAATATTCCACCATCTGCAAAGATCCATCATCTTTTTTCAAAGGAATGTGTCCACGAATTTCTCGATGAGCAAAACGTAATTGTTCAATGAATTCTGGATCAAATGATTGAACAGCCATCGCACGAGCAAGCTGATGAAGAGCATGTTGAAATGGTGTAGTGTTTGTCATATTTTTACTGCTTCTCTTATTGCAACACAGTTTACCGCTAGAAATAAAAAAGACAAGGAAGAAATCCTTGTCAGAAGCATTGCTCAACGCACAACACACTTACCAAATGAACTCGTGCAGGTCAGTTTTACTGTCTTACCCGCTTCGATCACCAACGATGAAATGGCCGTTCTTTCTCCACTTGGAAACGCCCCAATGACTTTGTATGTCCCCGGGACAACCGAGCTCGGAAGATGATATCGACCGCCAGAACCACTCAACCACACCCTGAAGGACTCGCCATCAGGAAATGACACACTCACACGTGTCTTTTCCACAACGACAGCGTCAACGGGTGAAATAGGAATCGTTGTTTCACCAGGATCCTTCTTTGGATCTTTGACGACATCCGTTTGTTGCGTAGTGTTCTGGGGCTGTTTTTTCGTCTTGATCGAAATCACCGGCGCTTTCACTTCAGCAACATGAGTTTCATGCGTACGAGGTTTTGGCGCCGTCGATCCAACTTCCGCAACAGTCATCGAGATCTTCTCCTCAAGTCCCAATCGCGCATGTGCGGTCACAAGATATTCCGCTGGTCGGCGCGAAAGAGGGACACGCACGATCGGTTCAGGAATACTGACGGGGTCCACCGATTCTGATGGTGTCGAGACAATTTCTAGTGGCTGAGTGATGGGATGTTTGGATTCTTTATCTGAGTCTGAGTCTGAAAAAAGAAATCCAACAAACCCACCGATCAAAAGCGCAGCAACACCCACCATGATGCCAATACGAACACGATTGCGTCTTTTCACCTCCTCCATGACAAATCCAAATTGCGTCTCACTGGAAAAATCAGCGCCACCGTCTTGCTGGCGAAGCAGGGTCTCAACTCCTGCCGGTACCTGCATGGGTACAACCGGAATTGATCGAGCAACACGTGTAGACGGCAACTCTGGCAAATCGATTGGCTTGTGGTATTTCAGTCGCTCTCCACCGTTTGGAACGGGCAGAACGCATGAGCTGGATGCATCGAACGCATCGTTTGTATCCAACGATCGTGAATCCAGCAAGTCTTGAAGAGCCTGACGAAACTCAGCGACAGTTGCATATCGATCTGTCTGATTGACATGCGCAGCTTTTCTGATGATCCACTTGAGATCATCAGAAATGCCATCAAGCAAATCCGTATCTGCTGCCATGATGGCCGCGGCAAAAAAGCTGCATGGCAATTTATTCTTGAGAATCGACCAAAGCGTCACTCCAAGTCCATGCACATCCGCTCGCACCGTCACTTCACTTGCATTATGCATCTGCTCAGGCGCCATAAATCCAGTTGAACCCATCATGACTCCAGCTTGAGTCATGCGTGTATCACCGTCATCTTGCTGCATGAGCGCAATGCCAAAGTCCGTGATCTTGGGGTATCCATCTGGATCAAGAAGAATGTTGTCGGGTTTGATGTCTCGGTGAATCACTCCTTGTGCGTGAGCGAATTCGATCCCCTCACAAACGAGCGTCATGATATAGACTGCCATGGCAGGATTCATGGCTCCGTGCGTTTGCACATAACCCCACAATGATCCGCCATCAACCCATTCCAAAAAGATACAGGGAATCAGGTCGTCGATCATGTCCGTGTCGTACACCTGCACGATGGCAGGGTGCACGATTTTTGTCATGATTTTTGCTTCACGCTCAAATCGACTTGTGATCTCTGCTCTGTCCAACATGTCTGGATTCAGAATCTTGATGGCGACATAGCGTTCCAGCTGGCTATCACCAGCGAGAAACACCGTGCCCATTCCACCAATTCCCACAACCTTTTCAATATGATAACGGCCTCTGCGATATCCACGGAAAAACTCCGTAGCCGCACTTGGATCAATCATGGCAATCCTCCCATATCGGATGGAACATCCAAAGGTGGTGGCAAGACAACGGCAGGTTGGATCTTGAGTCCGTCCTTACTGCCATAACCAAACTGAATGCCAACCCCAACACCTGTCAGAATCGTGGCAATACTGGCAGTCCCAATCGCTGCTGCCCCAAATCCGGTTGCCCTATCGCGATGCGCAGACAACTGACTATCTGGTGTTGATGAATCGTTGAACTGCTCCTTTTCATTCAGAGCCAGCGCATAAAACGTAATGGCCAGACCAGCAGCAAAACCAGCT
>CAYIPP010000029.1:0-8418 GCA_964365355.1 uncultured Gammaproteobacteria bacterium | reverse complement strand
AGGGAACAAACAGAACACTTGGCCGACGACGCAGCATTTCCCAGCTCATGCGGCAGGCCATCCAGCCGCGCTTGAGTGGCCACTTCAGAATCTGTGAAGTCCAACTCACAGGAAGGACACCAAGATCGTCATCTAGTTTCGTGGGCGAAAACAAAACAACCCTCTCATGTTCTTTGAGCGGTTGTATTTTCAGAGCCTGAATCAACTCACGTGCATAGTTCTCGACACCCGTCCGTTTCAGCTTGTTCGCTGAGGATGCATCAATCCCGTAGACGATCTTCGCAGTGGCTTGAGGTGTAAGGAGATTCAGGTCTGCCATAGAGCTACGAAGTAAAAATGGATCGCTTGTAAGCCTCTAAATTTTCTAACGCAATTCCTGTTCCCTTGGCCACGCATTGTTGCGGATCTTCCGCAACAAACGTCGGCACACCGGTTGCCTCGGCAATCAGTGTATCAAGATTTCTCAGTTGCGATGAACCACCTGAGAGTACAATGCCTTTATCCATCACGTCAGCGGAAAGTTCCGGAGGGGTTTTGTGAAGCACTTCTTTGACGGTTGTAATAATCCCTTCCAATTCATTTTGAATGGCTGCCGTCACATCATCCGAAGTGACGGTAATCACTTTTGGCAGACCCGTAATCATATCGCGACCTTTCACTTCCATGAGTAACTTGTCTGGTAAGTACATGGCCGCACCAATTTGAATTTTAATTTCTTCGGAAGTCCTCTCACCAATCGCCAGTCCGTATTTTCGTCGTACATATTCTGAAATCGCCGCATCAATTTTGACTCCTCCGATACGAACAGATTCAGAAGCTACAATTCCTCCTAAAGAAATCACCGCCATTTCAGATGTTCCACCACCAATATCAATAATCATGTGACCGGATGGTGACCCAATGGGGATATTGGCTCCGATGGCCGCTACAATCGGTTCTTTAATGATATAAGCCGCCTTTGCTCCGGCGGCGAGTGTCGCATCAATCACCGCTCGTCGTTCCACAGAGGTAATTCCACCAGGAACCGCCACCATCACTTCCGGACGAAACAACCGCAAACCTCCCAATGCTTTGTTGATAAAATATCGCAACATGGCTTCTGTGGTTCGATAATCAGCAATCACCCCATCTTTGAGAGGACGTCGTGCCACAATCGTTTCCGGTGTTCGACCAAGCATGTCGTTGGCTTCTTTTCCTACTGCCAACACTTTTTTATCTGTATGCGAAATCGCCACCACAGATGGCTCATGAATAATGATTCCTCGTTTTGGGACATACACAAGAACGGTAGTCGTTCCCAGATCAATACCAATCTTTTTTTGAAACATAGCAAATGTGCGCTCTTATAATCCAACCTCAAAAAATAAATCCTGAGTCAATTTTGTGTTCAGATGATACACATCATCCCCCCATGCATTTCGATTCTCAGCTGGCAGAGCAGTCAGAACATTCTTATCAAAATCCAGGTCGAGCGTCAACGGATAATCTCGTGCTCCCATTTGTTTGAGCACACGCAATTGATAGTGCTGCTTGGCAATAGATTCCACCACTCGATCAGATAAACGATATTCAAAGACAACCGTCTGTATTTGACCAGGTTCAATCACGACAAATCCTCCAAACGATGTCAAACCCACTTCTTGAGCAATGTCAGGTCCTTCAAGAAAACCTACTGTTCGAATCAAGGTTGTCCCCTCAGGAACAAGAAGACGGGCATAGGTTCGATAACGTGTTGTTCTCCAATCAAATTGACCTGTGTGATCATAGGTAACGCTCGTGCGTCCAATCCATGTTCCACTTTCATTACGAAAAACATCATACTGAACAGATCGATTCACCACAGGATCGGTTTTCAAACTTGCCAAGTTCGCATCAACATACATTTGCACATCTGCTGTGGATCCCTCTAGTGTTCCTGCCCAACCTGCAGCAACGAGTGCGTGTTCGACGGATGTATTTGTGCTATACATTGCCAATTGCTTATGCTGAATATTTTGTGCCAACAGATAAAAAATGGATTGCCACTTGGCAAACGGAAGTTCCACCAGTCGGTCTTGAATCTGACGCACAAGTTCTGCAAGAATTTCCTTTCTCTGCGGATAGGGAATGCCGTTTTGTTGAAATCCTTGTTCGACTTCATATTCAATCAATTCCGGTACGTTATCCGCATGAAAGACCTGACCACCGACTTCTATTGGTCCAAGATAAGACAGTAATGCAGAGGCAAAATTTGGTGTAAATCCAATCACCCCGTCGATATGCGTTGAGGAAGGGACTGCTGATTCTGCCTCAACAAATACGGATTCTTTTTCAAACAAGTCAATGACATCGATTGCACTCTGAGCAAAATCAGGATCCCAGTTTGCATCTCGTAAATACCACGTAGTCGTCGCATTATATTTTTTTAACGGTTCAGGAGGAACTGTTTGCAGATACCCTTCTGAAAGTTGATCCAGAGCATACACATCTTTCGTCAAGAGTGAAATGATCTCACCATTTTTTGTGTTCAAGACGCCATACGTTCCGATAAACCCACCTCCTGGACGAAGCTCATCGTTATTCAAAAACAACAACAGATGTGTTCGCTCACCATCCAGTCCAGCCAATTCTGGAAGTACGTGCGCAAATGTTGATGCCACACGAAGTTCTTGATGCACTGCTTCCATATGATCTAAAAATGGATCCAACACTCCAATAAATGGAGCCATCAACCGATTCGTACGCAACCGTTCGAATTCGATAGTTGCAATTTGTATACGTGCAGACAACAGATCAAAATCATCTGAAGCTGTACTGAGTCTTTGTAAAATCGAATGTTTTGTTGCGGTTGGCAAATCCTGAAATGTGGATTCTGGCGAAATGAGTGTTTGGACATCAGAGATATGTTCAGACGTCAGTCCGGCCAACTGAACAATGTCTTGTCCGAGTTTGAATACCCCATCAAGAGAATCAAGCAGTAATCGGCTTGAAACAAACACACTTTGCATATCCGCCAACTCACGATCTAATCCGGGAATGAACCAAATACTATCAAAAAACGTCAAAAACTGTTCCAGTTCTTTCAATGAGCCGGAAGCATAGGCAACTTCCTGTCGTGCATGCTCAAACTCTTGATTCTGCACAGCTTCACTTGCTTGAATCAAACGATCCCGCACATCCAAACCAGCGGCAAGCAACTGACCGATCGCCAAAATAAATAACACCATCCATACAACCAGAAGCACAAGGATTGATGTGATAACCGCACGCCAAATTTGGCGACGTTTATGCCTCGCGTGAATCTTGGGTGGTTCACTCTTGTGAAGGAAAGCTTCGTCGTGCATGTCGTGGGTTATCTTGTCCGCGATATTTCTTATAGTAGTATACCGCACTTTGCATTTGAATGCGCGTCAGAGGATTGCCTAATTGTTGAAAAAAAGATCCAACAGATGTTTCGCGTCGGTGATAATGGACGAATTCGATCTGGGCGTGATACATCACACGCCAACCTGAAAGCCAAAATCTTCGGCACCAATCCTGATCTTCAAAATAGACAAAAAAGTTTGGATCAAATCCTCCAACCTGTTCAACTGCTTCTCGTCGGACAAACATGGCAGCGCCAAGCAAGTAATCCACTTCTGCCACTTCATCATGAACCCAATTTTTCATCTGATAATCATCGACCGCTTTTTTTGCAAACGACATTGATCTTAGGACCGGAATACGTCGATAAAAAATAATCGATGGCTTCATGAACTTACTACAGCTGTATTGCAAGGTGCGATCTGGATTTAACAGTTTTGGTCCAACCATTCCTACATCCGGATGTGATTCCATATATGTCAACAACGCATCAAATGTTCCGTCAAACGTCGCAATATCCGGATTGAACACAAATAGGTATCGACCATCCGCATGCGGCATAGCAAAGTTCATTCCTCCACCGAATCCAAGATGCTTCTGTGCAATCAAGAGTTTTACTTGTGGAAATTCTTTTTTTATCCAATCAAACACTCGCATGTTTGGATTATTATCAACCACAATCACCTCAAAACTGGCTTGTTGCTTTGATCCAAAAATTCCTTTCAGTGTCTGCCGAAGAAGTCCCGGAGTATTATAGTGAACAATCAGAAGTGAAATGTCTTTTTTCATAGGCATCAAACAAACCAGGCTCGCAATTCTTTTGTGCGTCGTTGACGAAGTGCCTTTCCAAACACTCGTTTTTTCATCATACGAGGGAACAAACGCATAGCATCGGCAAATGCCCGTAGGTTTCTTAGTTCAAATAAGATCGTATACAGCAAACGACCAATTTCAAGGGGGACAACTCGCCAACAAGACAGCAGTCCATTGATCCATCGTTCATTTTTCATTATCAATAACCAATGATTCCTATTCGAATAATAGTTGCGCATTGTTGATTTTGTGCGACGATTTTTCATTTTTTCCCATATCCCCATCTGTTCTTTTCCATACATACCTCGGTAATGAAACGCAAGCGCTTGTGGAACAAAACGAGCATTCCAACCTGCATCTTGCAGTCGCCATGCCAGGTCGACATCTTCTTTATACGCAAAAAAATCGTGATCAAAAAATTCATCTTCAAATCGAACATCTTGCAACGCGGATACGCGATAGCATGCTAAAGCTCCTGATACGCCAAACACTTCTTGTTTGTCATCATATTGACCCGTATCCATCTCTCCTGCTCCACGATCGGTGAAGATGCGATTTTTGTGTGCGTGCAGACCTGTCGAATCAATCAAATTAGATTTGACCGTTTTTTGAAGAACTTCATCGTGTTGATTTTCCCCAAAGGCTCGACGCAGTTTCGGACCAAACGATCCAACCTCAGGATGTGTATCAACTGCTTTCATCAATTCTGCCAAACATGTTGGGGCAAATAACAAATCCGGATTTGTGACGAGCACAAATCGATCCGAATATTCCTCTGGATTCCACCGTTCTAAAGCATAACGAATGCCTTGATTGTGGGCAGCAGAAAATCCAAGATTTCGTGGGTTGCGTAACAACGTCATTTGTGGGTATTCTTGACGTAAGAACTCAGCGACTCCGTCTGTGGATGCATTATCAATCACCAAAACAGAGAAATCGTGGAATGTTTGTTCAGACAAACTCTTGAGCACATCCGGCAAAAATTGCATGGAATTCCATGCAACAATGTGAATTGATAAACGTGGATACGGCATATAATTGTTGATACCCTACCATCTCAAACCCCTCTATGTCCATCCAACAACATCGCCCAAACGTCGGACTTGGCATTGTCATCACACACAATAACTGTGTGCTTATTGGCAAACGCATTGGCGCTCACGGATCCGATACATGGAGCATACCTGGAGGTCATGTTGAATTTGGGGAATCTTGGCAAGACTGCGCGCGACGTGAAGTTCAAGAAGAGACAGGTCTTGCTATTCAAGATGTTCAATTTCTTGGTGTGACAGATGATTTCGATATTGGTGAAGACAAACATTACGTCACCATTTTTATGAAGGCCGCGTGTGAGCACGGCGAACCAACTCTCTGCGAACCAGAGAAGTATATTGATGTGCATTGGTGTCGTTGGGAAGATATTCCAACTCCTCGTTTTTCCCCACTTCAAAAACTGATGGATCAAGGCGTACATCCATTTGCAACCTATGTTGGAAAACTCGTCCGAGACCGCATTCCCGAACTCATCAACATGCATCATGAGTCTTGTCTGACACACCAAGCAACACCAGAAGAATACAAACAAGCTCTCAGAGCAAAGCTCATCGAAGAGGTGATGGAATTTCTCAAGAGTGAAGAACCAGAAGAACTTGCAGACATCCTCGAAGTCATTCACAGTCTCACCGCTTTGAAAGGTCTAACCCGGGAAAAACTGCTTCGGCTACAACAAAACAAACGCCATCAACGAGGCGGGTTTGATCAAAAACTCGTATTAGATGAAACACGATCGTATTAAAAACATCCGTTTTGCAACGGATGTTTTTTTGTTTTTATTCTGTTCGACGCTTTTTTGTCACATGAAATCCAAGATACTTTCCCAGCATTAAACGGGTTTGCGCATCAATAGCTGGAAATGATCCAAAAACGATAAACGTCACTGGTAGTAGCACCCATTGAAAAATCATCACAAGCCATGTGTGTGGCCGTACATGATCAGGTCGTCTGGGCAACAACGTCATTGCAACCATGGCTGAAACCAATACGCCGATTAATGCAAAACGCATCACTTGCTCAAGCGTAAACGGAGCCGCTTGCACAATCGCATTCATTTGATCTCGCGCCATCCAAAGTGGCAACCAACCAAAAACAAACATCAGAAGCGGAGCTGTTGCCCAGGTATACATGCCTTCAATGTGATTAAACAAGTACGTTGCTTTTTTCAAAAATGAAATCTGCTTGTCACGACGGAACCCATCGACAAGATAAGGAAGATGTTCCACTCCCCATGCCCACCGACGCATCTGTACATACAACGCCTTGAGAGAATCCAGGTATGTTTTTCCTGTGACTGCATCCATCGATACCGGCAAAAATACAGGTGTCACCCTATAATTCCCATGATAATGCAAGAATGCCTGCATAAATATTCTTGAATCTTCACTCACTATATCTTTTTGCCAAAACCCAACGTCTTTGAGCATTGTCCAAGGCATTGAATGCGATGAAAATGTCCACAAACGATCCGGTCGCGTGAGTTCACCGAACAACCAAAATGTTGTTCCGAATGCTCCAATACGTACAGGTGCGGAAGACATCCAAATGTTATTTGAAAACAATGCAACAGGTTGATAGGAAGAGTGCAACGGATCCTCTACCGTACAAAACAAGTATGTTACATGTGAAAAATATTGCGGATGTGCGATTGTATCGACATCAAACGCAGAGACAACTACATGTTCATCGTCCAATCCGGAAAAATCTTCTGACAGCCGTTGAGCAATGGCATGTCCTGACCAATGAAGATTGGATCCTTTTCCCGGAATCTCATCCGGTAATCCTTTGGGATGCACCGTGATGTATAACTTCTTAAATGTTTGACCAAATTCTTTTTGAGCTTCGTCTGCCACATGTCCGAATCGTTCTTGATCTGCCTCTTCTCCACATAACACAACAATCAGATGATCATTTGGATAAGAATTTTCTCGAAGCGAGAGTAATGTTGTTTGAACAATCGGATAGGCTTCTTGATAGGTCGGAAGAAAAATAAGATGAAAAATATCCTCAGAACCAGAAACAGTTCTTAATTGAGCTTGCCAATCCGTCCGTGTGGTTCGATGATAACGAAACCAAGCCAGCAGCACGAATATATTGAAATAGATAACACGAAAACACCAAAGCAAATCAAATATAATGATAAAAATGATCACCCATAATGGTTTGACAAACGACAATAAAAATCCAAGAGAAAAAGTTCCCCAAACCAACAGGCCGGGGAACATCTCCCAAAAACGCATGTTTCCGTAATGGTAGGTTGAAGACATTTAGTGATCAGATGAAATATCTTTTTTCAAACGTGCCAAAAATTTCTCCGCATGTTCACGACCCCCGAGTCCAAACGCCAAACCACCAGCCAACGAAATCATAAAGACCAATCCGGTAAACAATGTACGAATCAAATCTGGCGCGATCTGCAACTGAACCAACGCGGCCATCAAGCTAAAAACTAAAATGGCCCATTTTGAAATTCCAGACAAAAAATTTGCCGATGTAAGCTGTGCAGCTTCAACAGCGGATTTTACAATGCCTTGCACAAAATTTCCTAGCAAAATTCCAGCCAATAAAATAATGACCGCAATAATAACATTTGGAATAAAGAGCACAATTTGTTGGAGATAATTTGTCAGTTGATCCCAACCCAAGATGTCCGTCGCCGCAATCAATGCCACGACAATAAAAAACCACTTGATAATCCATCCAAGTAATCGGCCAATATGCAATCGAATTCCCGCACGTTCAAATTGAGACTTAATCTCAAGTTTCTGTGCCAGATCATCAATGCGTAAAATCCTGATGACCTGCTCGACAACTCCACGTAATACCAACGCCACAATCACCCCAAACAGAAATACAACAATTGCGCCCAACAAATTTGGCATATACGCAACTAAAGTATTCCACAAATCCAACAGAGGACCTTGAAACACGTCAGAAAAATTCATACTGTATGCAGTTAGTGAATAAAGACTTTTATTCAGAATATCATTGAAATTAGGAGAAATCCAACGCCTTATCCCCCACGTGGTTGCGTGATGTGTGGTGGACGATCATAGAATGTCGCTACATAATCGCCATCCGCAATTGCAGAACCAATACCTGAGACACGCAACAGTTCTCGAGGTTCAAGATGATCAGGATTTTGTAAAACATATGTGGGGAGTTGATACACAAAACGTAGCGTATTTGCGATGGTCAACATCACACGTG
>CAYIPP010000028.1:0-8532 GCA_964365355.1 uncultured Gammaproteobacteria bacterium | reverse complement strand
TCGGCCTAGACGCAAAAGCGTAATCGCCGCAAAAAACACTCCTCCCAAAATCCAATACACCAAAAACCAAAGAATCGAAAGAAACACCGCAAATGAAGAAAAAGTAAAATCCATAACTATCATTCTATACTACCATCAATGCGTTGAACATGATGATGATCATCACACACGATGAACTATTCGATTTCTTTGTTCAAATTGGTTACACTGTCTGCATCTGGAATGATGAGCAATTCCGATCAATCCAGCTCCCCGACTTACAGTCAAGCGACACCTGGAGGGTCACGGACATCTATGCCTTCCAACTTCCAAAAAATAATCGCAATAGCTATGTATACTGAACTCGTTGTAGACACAGACGTGCCTTGTCCAATCTGTGATTCTGAACAACAACGCCGGTTACTACGACACAAAAAAGATCAATACATACAAAAAATCGCCTGCGATAATATCCAATTCGTCTTGTGCGACTCTTGCGGGTTCACCTTCCAAAATCCCCAGCCAGACAACCTGTCAGTGAACGCATTTTACGACCAAGGAGAATTCGAGTTAGAAACAGCAGGAAAATATTTCAGGAGCTCGAAACTCGACGCAGAAAAGAAAACAGCGTGGCTTCGGAAACATCTCAACAAAAACGAAAGGGGGAGCGTTCTGGAAATTGGGAGCTCATCAGGTTTTTTTCTTTGTTCGTTACGAGAGGAAGGTTGGAGTGTGCGTGGTGTAGAGCCTTCTTCCCCCCTCTCACAATATGCCAGAGAAAATCTCGGCTTAGACATTCAGACGGGCTTCTTTACTGAAACAACGTTCCAGAACGAAACATTCAATCTCATTATCGCGCTCCATGTACTTGAACACACGACAAATCCTATAGAGTTTCTGAAGGCTATACACTCAAAATTATCACGAGATGGTATCCTGTTCATCGAGGTTCCGAATATCTTCTCTATGAGAGCGAACCGATCCATTTATGACTATTTTTCTAGCATTCACATGATGATGTTCACACCAATAACGATTTCAAACCTCCTTTCGAAAACCGGCTTCCAAACGATCATGCAAGAAGTCACCGACAGAGGAATCAGCGTCCTTGCCAAACCAGGAGCACAAAAGACATTTCAAAAGGAAAGCGTGAGAAAGATTAAAACGGCCTTATGGAAACACCAGATAAGACATCTCCTGTATATTTTCAAAAAAAGATTGAATCAGATCTTGAAACTAATCTATTCATCAATCCGAGCCATCCCTATGTGAACACGCGCGCGAAAATATCCGTTCTCTTTTCCGTCCATTACGGCGAGCCATATGGTATAAGAGCGATCCAGAGCATTCTCACGCAAACGTATGGCGATTTTGAGTTTTTGATTGTGGATGACGCATCAACTGATGGATCGCAAAAAAACGACCTTGCAAAAAAAAATCGCCCAACTCGGTCTAAACGATTAAATCACTCTAATCGGCGCGTTACCAAGAAACGAAGTACTACACACATTTTCAACAGCCGATATGTTTGTACTGCCAACACGATACGAAGGCCTCATTCCATTGACATAAATCAATGATATACTATAGTCATCGTACCTGAAAACAATTTATGGGCGCGTAGCTCAGTTGGTTAGAGCGTCGAGCTTATACCTCGATGGTCCCTGGTTCGAGTCCAGGCGCGCCCACCATTCGACTCGCTTTGCTCGCTCATGGTGTTCCACCAAATTATCAAGAAGCGAGGCAAATGCCCTGGACGACTTCAATCTTTATATGACTTATTTTGTCCTTGGCTTGTTACTGCTCGTGTTTGGATCGTATTTCTTGCGATCAGCCATCAAGCAACATGATAAAGAAGGCATTATTGGTTTTACTGCCATTGTGATTGCGGCTCTTATTCTACTCATATTTTTTGGTCTATTTTTAAAAGTTATTTTTTAATGCGTATGCCCATACGAATCATTGAACCACAAGATGAAGGCAAACGCATTGATGCGTTTCTTGCGGAAACACTCACTGTCTCAAGAGGAATCATTCAAAAACAACTTAAAGCCGGAGACATTCTTGTCAATGCGCACATCTGTAAACCACATCACCGGTTGGAATCCGGTGAATCTGTTTTTATTCCTGATCCACAAGATCCACCGATACACTCTTTGTTACCAAAAGATATTCCAAAACTTCACATTCTTTTTGAAAATCACGATATACTTGTGATTCACAAACAAGCGGGTTTGATTGTGCATCCGCAAGATGCAACTTCTCAAGAGCCCACTCTTGTGACCGCTCTTCTTGCGCACGACCCTGCCATTGCCCATGTTGGCGAAAATCCATTACGACCCGGCATTGTTCACCGACTCGACAAAGATGTCTCGGGAGTGATGGTGATTGCAAAAACACAAGAATCTTTCCAAGCACTAAAAGAACAGTTTCAACATCGAACGGTCTATAAAGAGTACATCGCACTCGTCTATGGAAAACTTCCTAAAGACCACGACATCATCGATAGAAAAATTGCACGTTCAAAAGCACGAGGTCGTATGGTGGCTCGACCCAACTCACAAGAAGGTAAAGAGGCAAAAACGGAATACAACGTGACACAACGTTTTAAAAATCACACACTCGCGCATGTGATTTTACCTACAGGACGCACACATCAAATCCGTGTTCACTTTCATGCCATCGACCATCCTCTTGTTGGAGACAAGCTCTATAAAAAAACGTACATGAAACATATTCGCCCAATTCCATTGGATAGAATTTTTCTGCATGCCTACCAGCTGCGAATCAAGCTCCTCGATGGAACAGAAACAGTATTTACAGATCCACTTCCGGAGTCTTTAAAAGAACTCCTGACTCATCTTGAATAATATGATCATTACCCTCACCGGCCTTCCTGGCGCCGGAAAATCCACTATTGCGAAACTCTTATCTGAAAAACTCAACATGCCTTGGTATTCTATGGGAGATTTACGCGGAAAACTCGCTATCGATCGCGGCATGACTATCGACGAATTCAACCAACTTGGAGAATCAGAAGCATTTACCGATCAAGATGTCGACGACTATCAAACACAACTTGGTCGAGAAAATGATCGTTTGATTATTGATGGACGTCTTTCTTGGCATTTCATTCCACATTCATTCAAAATTTTTTTAGACATCAATGAAGATATTGCCGCACAACGCATCTTTCAAGCAGCCAAACAAGGCTTGCGTTCTGATGAGAGACCCTACAATTCTGTTGAGGAAGTTAAGGAACGCACACGTCTGCGACTCGCATCTGATCAAAAACGCTATCAGCAGTACTACGGCCTGGATTACTTGGATACATCTAATTATGACCTTGTTATCGATACATCCAAACTGACACCTGATGAAATCATTCAGGTTATTCTTGACAAAATAGAGAATAATTCGTAATATTTTGTCGCTTTTAATTACCCACATCTTCGAATGAACGCCTACTGAAAACAGAGCGTTCCGCTGGAAAGATGCATACAATTACTATGTCAGACCAGACAACACAAGAACCAAAAGAGGATGTCACACAAGACACTCCTCAAGAACCGACAACGCCTCAACCAGCCAGTGAAGATACGTCATCGGAAGTCGTAGCAGAAACTCCTGAAGAAATTGTTGAACCAACAAAATCTGTCGCACCTGAACCAGCGTACAAAGCAAAACTCACAAATTTTAACGAGTTAAAGCCTGGACAAACCGTACGTGTTCACGAACGCATTATTGACATCTCACCAAAAGGTGAAGAGCGACAACGTGTTCAGGTGTTCGAAGGCATCATTCTTGGCTTGCGAGGATCAGGACTTTCTCGCACACTTACCGTTCGTAAAATCAGTGGTGGCGTCGGAGTGGAAAAAATTTATCCGATCAACTCACCTGTCATAGCAAAAATAGAGCTAGTGAAAACCGCACGTGTGCGCAAAGCAAAACTGACCTTTCTTACAAGTTTCAAAAAACGATTCAAACGCAAATTCAAAGATACATACGCTACGTAAAACAAAAAAACGGGATTCAACCCGTTTTTTGTTTTTACTTGTTAAATCATTTTGATATCTGCATGGCTATTGATGTGATTTCCAATCACATAATTCCACAATATCTGATTAGGAACTTCGATAATATCTTGGTTCCATGTGGATCCGTAAATCGAATCAGCAACCGTTTCTGACACAATCCAGTGAAGACTGCCATCTGTTCCAGACACATACACTTTTGGATTGCTCACGGTTTTCACACGCGTTCCAGGAGCAAACGGTGCATTTCCAAGGTATGTAAGTTCTTTCAATTGGACAGAGAGCGTTTGTGGTGGAACCGAGATCACATCAGCCCAAGAGTCAAACCAAGTGAAATACGTTGTCGCATCGGGAATGCTCCACAGTGTTTCTCCGCTCTTTAGATAGACAGCTGTTGAACCATACGCACGCAAGGCTTCCACCTGTGCATTTCCTAAATCCAAGATAGAGGCAAACGTTGCTTGATAGATATGACCATCTGTTCCCTTCCACACCGCATGTTCTCGATCAGTCAATACCGGATTGGTTCCAAACCCTATATTCACTGTTTTTCCGCTTGTTGTATTTTCATACCAAATAGTTCCTTGCGCATCTTTTCCAATTAAAATGTCTTCATAGGAATCTGTCACAAGAAAATAATGGGTATTCCAAGATTTTGTCTTGAATGCATAACTCACAAAACCGATTGGAGATTGATAGTAAATTGCATCGGTATCCAGTACAAACACTCCGTTTAACGCTTTTCCGTAATTTGCCACACCATCTACACCGGTGACATACAAGGTGTTTTCGGGATCAACATAGGCCATGCGATCTCCTGCGAATTGAACCGCTTGCTGTGCATCCATAAACCAGTTCAGATACGCACCACCGGACTCAACAGGACTCTCTGCTCCTGGTGTGTACGTATAGAGTCGATAGTTCTGAAAATAACGAATCGTTCCGTTTGTAAGAAAATGGGCACCGACCAAGCTTCCGCCTGGTTCTGTCCATGTCGAAGGAATTTCTTTTATCGTACGATCTTGCTCGTTAATCAAAATGAGTTGCGTAAAACCTCCATCAAACATGAACTTGACAAGAACAACGTTGTCTTGCACATCAACTATTTCTTGCCATGGAGCATTCAAACTCCAGGTAAAATCGTCATGTGTGTAACCAGTGTCTGTATCCGTAACGGCTAATTTCATCTTGATGTCGGATGTGTTGTCTTGTGTGTGTAAAATCGAACTGTACACACGAGATCCATCAATAGCGGAAGTAAGATAGTTGATATCAAATTCGTTTCGCACGATCTCACCAAGTGTATCTGTGATACCTGTTTTTGCATCATAAGCGAAAACGGTTCCCCAGGTCTTTGTATCGGAAGATCCTACGGTATAAATGAAACGATCATTTTGAGCACTCTGCCAAAATGCAGAACTCACAGGTGAGATCACGTTTTTGATAGGAAGCGCCTGACCATTCTTCAGTAAGGTCATAACAACAGATGATGTTGCAGGTTCGGTCACAAACACACCGTCATGATATTCAAACGGTCCTTGCACATTTTTTCCCAATGCCAAGCGTTCAACACGGTAGAGATCGTAGTTCCATGTCGCTTTGGCGATTGCCGATCCCCATTGTCCATCGTTTGCGCGTGCAAACGGAATCAGTGGGCTGACAATCACCGCTAAAAACATGGCAATCAACAAAGGTTTTTTTAATTGAATCATAAGAGAGGTAGCAAAAATGCATTTTAGTGAACGGCCAATCATACCAAAAAATACCAATAGTGTCAATGGTTCAAAAACAAAAAAGCTCTCAAATAAGCAAAAAGTACTGCATTATGGCAGTACTTTTTTCAAATAGACTCCTGTGACACTTTCTTTTGATTTGACAATGTCTTTTGGTGTTCCTTGAGCCACAACACGTCCCCCTTTTATTCCACCATCCGGACCCATATCAATCACCCAATCTGCACCTTTGATCACATGTAAGTTATGTTCAATAATCACAACTGAATTTCCTTTATCCACCAACATCTGCAACACACCGAGCAACCGTTTAATATCTTCAAAGTGCAACCCTGTTGTTGGCTCATCCAGAATATACAACGTACGACCTGTCGCACGACGTGATAATTCTGTTGCCAACTTTACACGCTGAGCTTCACCACCAGAAAGTGTGGTCGCCGGTTGCCCAAGTTTGATATAGCCGAGACCAACTTCGTGCAACAAATTCAATTTCTCAAAAATGGTAGATTGATCCGCAAAAAAACGACGTGCCTCTTCGACGGTCATGCTGAGCACATCGGAAATGTTCTTTTGCTTGTAATGGATTTCGAGAACCTCAATTGTATATCTTGTTCCATGACATTCAGAACATTCAACATAGACGTCTGGCATGAATTGCATTTCGATTCTGCGCATTCCATCCCCAGAACACGCCTCGCACCGACCACCACCTTTCACATTGAAACTAAATTTTCCCGCATCAAAATTTCTGAGCTTCGCTTCCGGAACAGCGGTAAACACATCGCGAATGGCCGTGAAGACTCCTGTGTATGTTGCAGGATTTGATCGAGGGGTTCGACCAATCGGCGATTGATCAACAGCCACAACCTTATCAATATGTTCAACACCTTTGATGGCTGTATGTTCACCAGGATACACTTTTGTGCGATAAAATTTCCGTGAAAGTTCTTTACCTAAAATATCAAGAATCAACGTTGATTTTCCCGAACCAGATACACCTGTAACACAAACCAATTTTCCTAATGGAATTTCCACATCCACATTTTTCAAGTTGAACGCTTGTGCCCCTTGAATCGTCAAATTCTTTCCATTGCCTTTTCGATATTTTTTGGGTGTTGGAATGGTCTTTTTCCCGGACAAATACTGACCAGTCAGTGATTCTTTTATCTTCTTCATTTGCGCAGCCGTCCCTTCTGCAATGACCTCACCACCGTATTCTCCTGCTCCAGGTCCAATATCAAACACATAGTCTGCCGCCAAGATCATTGCTTCATCATGTTCAACCACAATGACCGAATTTCCCAAATCACGAAGTCGTTTAATGGTGGTGATCAATTTATCGTTATCACGCGGATGTAAACCAATCGACGGTTCATCTAAAATGTAAATGACTCCGGACAGTTGTGTGCCAAGCTGTGTTGCCAAACGAACGCGTTGTGATTCACCTCCTGAAAGAGTCATCACACTGCGATCTAAAGTGAGATATCCCAAACCTACTTCAATAAGCTGTCCGATGCGAATATTCACCTCTTTCGCAACACGTTCGATCACTAATCGTTCATCAACACTCAATCCATCGAGCAAAATTGTACCCTCTTGTTTTTTTGATGGAGCAACAAGGGAAGCAAAGAATGCACCCACATCATCAACCGGCATGTTCACAACATCCGCAATCGATTTATCCGCGATAGTCACCGCAAGAACAGCGGGTCGCAGACGTTTACCTTCACACGACGGACAGATCATTCGACGCATATATCCTTCCAACTCACTTCGCACATATTCCGAATCGGTTTCACGATATTTCTGTTCAAGTTGCGCTAAAATGCCAGGATAGGTCACTTGTTGTCCATCAAACGCATAGAGTTCATCGCCTGTTCCAAACAGGAGAATATCCAATTTTGCTTTTGGAATTTTCTCAATCGGTATCTGAGTTGGCACACGGTGTTTTTTCGCAACCAACTCCAATAAACGCTGGTAACTTGTTTGATTTCCTGCAATACGTGTCCATGGTCGTACAGCGCCTTCAGCAAAGGTCAATCGTTTATTTGGAATCACCAGTTCCGGTTCAAGCACAAGTTTTTCTCCCAAACCCGTACATTCCTTACACGCACCAAACGGCGAATTAAAGGAAAATAATCGTGGTTCCGGTTTTGGCAAATCAATACCACACGATGCACACATAAAACTTTGTGACAACATCCATTCGTCGCCTGTTTCATCATCGACGAGTGTTAAAAATCCGTTTCCATAATCCAATGTTTTTTTCACGTGTTGCACGATCGAATCATGCGAATAGTTCGTTTCAGCAAAAAATTCAACCATCAACACATCCAGATCATGTTCTTTCTTTTTATCACGACGCAATCGAAGCGCTTCATCCGTATCAATCAATAACCCATCAAAACGAACTCGAGTCAATCCCGCATTCAGAGCTGCTTGCAACGCATGTTTGTGTTCACCTTTTTGTTGTTTCACCACAGGAGCAAGGAGAAGAAAAGATCGATGACCCAATTTCTCTTCGACTAATTTTACAATCTGATCGAGTGTTTGTTCGGCCACAGGTGCATGACACTTGGGACAATGTGGTCGTCCGGCGCGTGCGAACAACACGCGAAGAAAATCATAAATTTCTGTGACGGTCCCAACAGTTGATCGAGGATTGTGCGAAGACGATTTTTGATCAATCGCAATCGTTGGAGACAATCCAAGAATTTCATCAACATCGGGTTTATCCTGAAGTTCTAAAAATTGACGTGCATAACTCGACAACGATTCCATGTATC
>CAYIPP010000027.1:0-8673 GCA_964365355.1 uncultured Gammaproteobacteria bacterium | reverse complement strand
ACAAGCAGTGAAACGAGTTGCTGCTCAAACGATCTTTAAAATTCCATCGGCAAAATTCTTCACTCTCCGCATTGAAACGAGAGCACTCTTTTTCAATCTGTTCATCGGATGTGAAGTGTTGTGTTGACCAAAGTTTTTCTGTGAACGTCCGATTGTGTCCTTCTATGTGCGGATTAGTGTAAGACTGATACGGAGAAGAAAAAAGAGGAATCACTTTTCTGTTGAGAAGAAAAACCACACATCGTCCGATATGCGCTTCACTGTGTCCTGTTCCGCGAAACGTCATTCCGTTATCCATCCTCATGACGTTTGGAATAGGAAACCGTTTCCAAAGTTCAGACAAACAAGCGGTGACATTTTCCACTTTTTCGGAGGAAACACGCCAAACTTGGTAAAGTTGAAGCCATTGGTAATAGCTTGTTGAAAACAAAGACACAGGCTCCGTGCGACCTTGAATGTACTTTTTTCCGATGAAGTCGGATGCTTGTTGGATGCGTCCAAGACTGACAATGGAACGAATGGGAAATTTGAGTCTTGAAACGATGTTTTGTCTTTTTGTCCGTTTCTTCGGTTCGTGTGTTTGCAATCCGTTTTGTCGAACAACATCGTTTACAAACCACAGGGACGGAAGCGGATCTTTCGGAAACTTCTTTGCGTAATCCATTCGGACATAAGAAGCGCCGTGAAAATATTTCTTGCTCTCGATACGTTCATGTTTGAGAAGAACAATACGTTTCTCCTCATCGCTTGAATACATTCGTCTGCCTTGCTTCCATCCCCGATGCTCTTCGTATGTTTCCCGTTTCAACCATTCGATGAGCGTAGCTTTTCGAAGCTTGAGACGACGAGCAATCTCATTGACTCCACAACCATCACTCTTTAATTGCTGTGCCTGTTGAAAATTTTTTTGCTTCTTCTTGTATCATATAGTTCATCGCATTATCGGGACAGCATCCCTTATGGGAATACTGTACCGCCTGTACGATGAACTTACCAACAACCTACCTCTCACTTAGAGGTGGTACGGTTTCATTGCAAACTTAGCCATTAATATCATAAAAAACAGGACGTATACGTCCTGTCTAGTCAATCTCGTTTTAACACTTGTAAATAGGCATCGGTTGGAATGTTCACTTTTCCCTTTCCAAACTCAGCCATACGCGCCTTTCCTTTCTTTTGTTTATCGAGCAATTTACGCTTTCGTGTCACATCACCTCCATAAAGTTTAGCCGTCACATCTTTTCGTACTGCAGAAATTCGTTCAGATGCCAGAACCTTTCCTCCAATACTCGCCTGCAATTTGATGACAAAATTTTCTCGCGGAATTGTTTCTTTCAAAACCTTTAAAATACGACGTCCTGATCGTTCTGCTTCATCGCGATACACCAACATGGCAAATGCATCGACCGGTTCTTCCGCCACCATAATATCCATTCGCACAACGTCAGCCGGTCGATAATCGAACAGCTCGTAATTCATAGATGCATACCCGGCTGTAATGCCTTTCAACTTATCGTAAAAATCAACGATGATCATCGACAGTGGAATTTCATAATGCAAAATAGCACGATCTCCAAGCAAATATTCCGTGTTCTTATAAATTCCTCGACGTTCTTGGGCAAGTTGCATGACAGATCCAATGTATGCCGATGGAGAGACCACATCAATTTTTACCCATGGCTCTTCGATCTGTTCGATACATGAAGGATCCGGAAGCTCAAGAGGGCTTTTGATAATTTTTCGCTCACCGTCTCGATACGCCAATCGGTAGGCAACCGATGGAACCGTCACAACCAAATCCAAATTAAACTCACGCTCAAGACGCTCTTTCAAAATTTCAAGATGCAACATGCCGAGCAACCCAACGCGAAATCCATAACCAAGCGCCGGTGAGTGTTCAGGCTCATACACTAAAGCTGAATCATTCAATTCTAATCGTTCGATTGCATCACGCAATTTTTGAAATTCATTTCCTTCTTCTGGAAACACTCCTGCATATACCATCGGCCAGACTTCTTTATATCCAGGAAGCGCTTCAATCACACGTGTTCCAGAAACCGTAATCGTATCTCCCACACGACAACCACCAATATCTTTCAATCCTGTCACAAGGTATCCAATCTGTCCGCAATCAATTTCGGTTGCCGGTTTGAGACCACTTGGTGTCACAGCCCCCACTTCCACTACTTCCAACTCTTTTCCTGTTGCCAGCATGCGTACACGCTGATGGTTTTTGATCGTTCCATCGACAACCCGAATATAGGCCATCACTCCACGATAATCATCATAAAAAGAATCAAATACAAGTGCGCGTGTTGGGGCGGTTGATTGACCGGATGGTGGTGGAATTCGTTGCACAATTGCTTCAAGTAATGCATCCACGCCCTCACCTGTTTTTCCACTGACGTTCAAAATCTCCTCTGGTTTGCATCCAAGAAGTTGCACGAGTTCCGCAGTTCGTTTTTCAATATCTGCAGCAGGTAAATCGATTTTATTGAGCACAGGGATAATCTCTAATTCTTCTTCGAGGGCTAGACAGAGATTTCCGATCGTTTGAGCTTGAATCCCTTGTGTGGCATCGACGAGCAAAATAGCGCCTTCCACTGCCGCAAGAGAACGAGAAACTTCGTAAGTAAAATCTACATGACCAGGGGTATCAATTAAATTCAACGTATACTCTTTGTAATACATGCGAGCCGGCGCTAACTTGATCGTAATTCCTTTTTCACGTTCTAAATCCATAGAATCCAAAATTTGCTCCTTCATTTGACGCTTATCGACGGTTCCGGTCACTTCAAGAAGTCGATCAGACAATGTCGATTTTCCGTGATCAATGTGAGCAATAATACAAAAATTTCGTAAGCGACTTTGTTCGATCATAGCACGGCTATCCTATCGAAACATAAGGGTATTGTCCATGCATTTTATAGGGAACGTATTTTAGACATCGTATGCACCTTGAAATTTTGGAATGATGACTTCACTCCCCAAATCGTGCCGCAAATGCGTAGCAAAAACTTCCTTTGCTTCAGCATCGCCATGCGTCAAAAAAATCTTTTCAGGAATCTTGCCGTTTTCCGGTTGCAACCAACGTGTCAATTTATTCAAGTCGCCGTGTGCAGAAAAGTAACCGATCGCCATTGTTTTTGCTTTGACCTCTATGGTCTTTCCATAAATATGCACCTTTTTTGCTCCTTCATAAATGCGACGACCAAGTGTCCCGTGCGCCTGATAACCAATGATGAGCACAATGGTAGTTGGATCAGAAAGATAACGAAGTAAGTGATGCATGATTCTTCCTCCGTTCATCATACCAGAACCTGCGATAATCACTTTCGGAGCCGGTGCATCATTAATCGTTTTTGATTCATCGACACTCAAAGTCTCACGCAAATTTTTAAAACTGAAAAAATCTTTATCTGCCGATTGGGCAATTGGTGTATCAAATCTCAAATACTGTTTAAAATCTCGATACAGCTGTGTTGCCCGAATTGCCATTGGGCTATCTAAATAGATTGGCATGTTTGTGTGCAAATCGTTCTCGAGCATCCGATCCAATTCGTAGAGGAGTTCTTGTGTGCGTTCAATGGAAAACGCCGGGATCAGCAGTACGGATTTGTGTGTCATGGTATGTTCTATTGCTTCTCGCAGTTTGGTTTGTCGTTCTGTCATCGGTTCATGCACACGATGTCCGTATGTTGATTCACACACCACGGCTGTTGCACGAGAAATAGGTTCTGTCTTTGGCAGAATCGGCACATCATCATTTCCAATATCTCCTGAGAAAATAAGACGTTTCCCTTCTGCTTCAACGGAAATATAGGCAGAACCCAAGACATGTCCGGCATCGTGAAAATAAATTTTGATTCCTGGAGCCGGAAGAATTTCTTCGTGATAGGTTATACCTTTGACCAGTTGAAATGTTTTGATCAAATCATCTAAACCATACAACACGGAACTTCCACAACGTTGTGCCTCTTCTGTCATGATGTGATAAGCATCTTCCAAAACAATTTTTGATAAACCCGCACAAGGATGCGTCATATAAATCGATCCTTGAAAACCTCCATCAACAAGTTTGGGCAATCGACCTGTGTGATCCGCATGAGGATGTGTGATAAAAACGGCTTCGATCTTTTTTGGATCAAAGGCAAAAGGAATCATGTTTTTATCTCCACACATGTGTTCACCCTGAAACATCCCGCAGTCAATCAAGAATCGATGCTCTTGACCTTGATCGTCTTTTACGTTGAGAAGATTACAGGAACCCGTGACCTCTCGAACGGCTCCGTGAAATGATATGTTCATACATGGCATGATTCAGATGTTTTGTGTACTAATGTCAAAGATAGTAAAAAGATGGTCAACATAATCAATTGAGAGGTCACACATAGTGCACACCACGTGTGAAGCACAAATGCTTCCAGAGAGGTCAAATACAAACTGAACATCAAACCACCTGTGCTTGCAATAATAAGAAAATAGGCAAGTTGTCTATCATCAGGTTGACGCATCTTCATTCCAGCTGCCATCGCTAAAAACACATATCCCAACACCCCAATCAAGGCAACAGGGATACCGAAGATTGTTGAATACGGACCTTTATTCACTACATCACAATTTATTGTTTCATTCAAAGAGCAGAATTCACCGGAGGTCAATCCCACAGTATGTAAAAGTGAATACACAGAAATTCCAAGACCTAACAAGGAAAAAAAGAGTATGATTTTGATATGAAGTGAATGCTTCATATCAATTGGTCACCGGAAGTTCGCATCCGGTTTGTTCAGCAAGTTCTTCAAGTGTACGTTCACCGGACAACCGGCTCTCATCAACAAATTCCCATGTTGGATATCCTTCGATATTGGCATCCTTACACACTTGATTCATGGCACGTGAACCCGGCGCTGAACATTCCGTGTAGTTCACCTTATCAAATGCACCTTCAAATGCTTCTTTTTGTTTTGTGCAATGTGGACACCACCAAGCCCCATACATGTGTGCGCCTTGATCCGTAAGACATTGAGCAAATGCCTCATAACGTGATGGGTCTGAACTTTTCGTTGATACAACAATCAAAAGAACAACGATAATCAACACTGCACCGAGGTAGAGATAATTTGCAGATGACTGTTTTTTTGACATACGCCTACTAGTATACCTAGATCTTGAAATCTTTGCATGTTTCTATTAGAATCCGTTGGTTATGAAACTTGATTGGAACACACAATCACGGCCAATACTTGCGCTGTCCCCCATGGCCGACATGACCGATTCCGCCTATTGTCGAACCGTTCGCGAAGTCGCTCCTTCGTCTGTGCTTGTGTTTCGTGAGATGGTCTGCGCAGAAGCGGTTGTGCGAGGAAATGAAAAGACACTCAACATGACGGAAATTCATCCGGTTGAGCGACCTATTGTTCAACAATTGTTTGGAAGCGATCCAAACACCATGGCTGAGGCTGCGAGAATAATCGAAGAGCAACATCATCCGGAAGGATTTGATATCAACATGGGTTGCCCTGTTTACAAAATCGTGAACAATTTTAACGGAGCGGCTTTGATGAAAGAGCCGGAACTTGCCACAACGATTATCAAAAAAGTGAAAGTCGCTATTTCGGTTCCGTTGTCGATTAAAATCCGAACTGGATGGGCCGATGACACAGAATGTCTTTCATTTGCAAAAATCATTGAAGACGCCGGTGCAGATCTCATAACGATTCATGGACGGACAAAAGTTCAAGGATATGCCGGACAGTCAGATTGGAATCGCATCGCCCAAGTCAAACAATCGGTTTCGATTCCTGTTCTAGCAAATGGAGATATTCATACAGCGCCGCTGGCAATACAAGCCTTAAAACAAACGGGATGTGATGGAGTGTTAATTGCACGTGGAGCATTAGGAAATCCATGGATTTTCTCTCAAATAGATGATTTACTCCATGGTCGACCTGCACAACCTGTCGATGTGCAACTTCGCATCAACACCATCAAACAACATTTTGCATTTCATCTTCAACAATATGGACTTCGTGGAATCACCACGTTTCGCAAACACATCACGTGGTACTTGCGAGGTATGGAAGGAGCAAAACCGTACAAAGAACGACTTCACACGGCTGTATCAGAGCAAGAGATTATCTTTATTCTCAACGAGATTTTGGAGCAAGGTTTGCAACGCGATACAATTTCCAACAGAGACGCAAATCACCCGAACGCGACAGCACGCGTTTCAATGAAAAAATAATTCTATGACGATTGGAATTCTGATCTTTTCTGAACCAAAATTTGAACAATACAGCGGTGTGGAGCGGTTAGATGAAGCAGCTCAATCAAACGGTCATGATGTCATACATTTGTATGAACCGTTTTTTAGCATTTCGGACAATGATGTTCTGTACGAAGGACAACATCTGCCAAAGATTGATGTCATAATTGCGCGACCAAATTTTATTGAAGAACCTGGTTTGCACACGTATGTTGTTCAAGCGCTCAAGCAAAATGATTATCGTGTCATCAATGGTTTGGATTCGTATGGACCGGTGAAAAACAAAATTGAACAAACGCAACAGTTTCATCTTCTCGACCTTCCTCATCCAAAAACGTTTATTTGTAAACAACCTACACTCGCCAAAGAGGCAGCTGATCTTATTGGTTTTCCACTGATTGTCAAAGTGGCATTTGGGACGATTGGATCTGGTGTATTTTATGCAAATTCTCATGAGACATTTCAACCAATTGTTGATTATCTTCAAATTCGAGATCGCAATCCAATCTTAATTCAGTCGTTTATTAGCGAGGCGGATCGAAAAGATTTGCGGGTCTTTCTGGTGGGCGATAAAATTGTCGCTGCCATGGAACGTACTGCCCCTCCAGGAGATGTCCGTGCAAATACAAGTCATGGTGGGACAGGATCTCCTGTTGTGTTGTCAGAACAAGAAAAAATACTCGCACGTAAAGTTGCAAAAGCATTTAAACTGGAAATTGCAGGAGTAGATTTGATTCGATCGCAGAACGGTCCTCTGGTTCTGGAAGTCAACGCCAACCCAGGCTTTAAGGAGTTGGAACATGCAACGGGAATTGATGTGGCAAAAGCGATTGTACGATATGCTATTTCGACTATGCAGCCAGCTGCTTCTGATCCTTCACAGGTTTCCAGGCGATAAGTTTTTGTGTAAGCAACGCTGCAGCAGGTCCAAGCTCACCGTCTTCTAAAAACTTAGCCACTTCTTTATCTGTTTCCATAATTCGCCGACACTTGTCGTTATAACCTTCAACGACATAATCTGCTTCTGTTTTAAAATTCATCCGTTCGATCACTGAAGCCTGAACTTTGATGATTGATTCCTGAAATAATTTAGATTCTCTACGAGGATAATCAGGTGATTGCATAGATAGATGAAATAAAATTCTGATTTTTCTTCTAAACTTTCAAAGATTTTCGCATAGCCAACCAAGTAGAGAACATGGTCAACATGATCAAACCAACAAATTCCAAACCAAAGAGCTTCCATCCATTTTGTTCAAAATAATCAATAAGACCAATGGTTTGTCCGCCTAAATACGATCCGAACTTTGGCTCGAGTGCAGCCAATGTCGGATAGACAATACACAACGTGATACCAAGCGCAATACAGCTCAACAACACTATTTCGATTAAAAATGGTGCACGCACAAACCAATTGGATGCACCAACCAATTTCATGATTCCAATTTCTTCTCGATGAATAAACAAACTCATGCGCATCGTATTAAACACAATTAAGATTGCGATAAACAAAAAGATCGCTGAAAGCCCAATCCCAAATCCACGAATACGATCAGTCGTCTCTTGAATGCGTGCAATAATATCTTGATAATTTGAAAAATCTTTCTGTCGAATTTGATCTCGAAATTGCGGATTATCTAAAGCCTCTAGAATCGTTGGAAAATCTCCAACAGTTTGCGCTTTGACTAGTAATGATGGACCGAATGGGTTCGTGCCTATTTCCTCGATGGAACTCATAATTGTTGCATCTTCTTGATGACGAGACACAAATTGTTCAAATGCTTCATCAGCAGAAATCGTTTCCACATCTCGCACTTGTTGCAACGAACGCAAGTAACTCACGGCAGTTTGCACGGTTGTGTCTGGAACGGATGATTGGAAATAGACAGCCACTTCAACACGATCTTCAACGGCTTGAATCGCGTGATTTGTGACAAAATTTAAAACGAATAAAATGTTGACGGTCAAAAGCGTTAAAACCAACATCGTGATGGTAATGACTGACAACCAAAAATTTCTCCAAAAATTTTGAAGGGCAAATCTCATCACTCGATACGAAGAAACAAAAAGCATAGCTATAATTTATAACGACCTTCTTCTACATCTGAACTGATTTTTCCACTTTCGAGCGTGATCACGCGACGTCGAACTCGATTCACCAAATCGCGATCATGGGTTACTAACACCACGGTTGTTCCAAATTCATTAATTTTTTTCAACAACTCCAAAATTTCTCGAGCATTCAACGTGTCCAAATTTCCTGTCGGCTCATCTGCGACCACCACCTTTGGTTGATGCACTAATGATCTGGCGATCGCCACACGTTGTTGTTCCCCACCCGAAAGTTGATGAGGATAACGTAATTCTTTATCATGCAAATTTACAATATTCAGAACAAGCGGAACAAC
>CAYIPP010000026.1:0-8704 GCA_964365355.1 uncultured Gammaproteobacteria bacterium | reverse complement strand
TCTGTCCTATCCGTATCCGATTCGGACAGTTGACTCGGATGGAATGTATATCGTTGCCGTCGCAGATGAGACCGATGAAATCGTCGGGTTTTCGCGGGCAACTCCGCACGCAGGACATGCTCGTGTTTACGAGCTGGCTGGTTTGATTGTGACTCGTCCGCATCGTCAGCGCGATGTTGCAAAACATATGACGCTGGTTCGATTGCAGGAATGTCGGCGACGTGAAGTGAAGATCGCGATTTCTGAACCCGTGTGTTACAGAGTGGATTGCGCAAGTCAATTGAATCTGTTGAACTTCGGATTTGTTTTGCTCGGAATTCAACCAGCGAAATTTCCAGATGTTCAACGTGACATTCTTCAAGGTCAGCCAGAGTCTGTTTTAATGGCGGCCTGTTGGTTGCATGGAGAATCAGATTTTGGGACGCGTCGAATTTTTCTTCCTCGTGAATATCGAGGTCTGCCATATACTTATCTTCCTCGAGAAATTCATTCTCGACACTTCACGCGAGAAATGTCCGGTGCCATGCCCGCAACTGTTCATCATGTCGGAAGACAAGGTACAGGAATGGTAGGGGCTGAGTTTCTCGATATTCCAGGGAATTGGCCTGAGTCTTCGGACTTGATTCATGAATATGTCAGTCGTGGTTTTCGGTTCTCGTGCATTCTTCCAAGCTTTGGAGATATGAGCGATGGAACGCATTTCGACTACGTGCGTCTCTATCGCATGTCAGACATGATCCACGGATTTGATTTTCGTCGGGTTCATGTGGCTCCTCAGCTGGCCCCTCTCAAATATATGCTTGCCGGTGAACACGCATGTCGTCGGTAACACGTATCTCAAGAAGGTTTAGGCCTTCTTTTTTCTTTTCTTATTGATCGATCTTGACCAGAATGTCTAAACCTGGAACTATCAATCTCATAATCTTTCTGTTTTTATGATCGGAATTTTTGACTCGGGCATTGGTGGGTTGGGAACGACAAGCGCCATTCGAAAAAAAGCGCCACATGCCGACATTGTGTATTTTGGCGATTTGGCCAACATGCCTTATGGTCCGCGTCCAACCGAAGAACTGTTTCATCTCACACTTGATGCGATGATGTTTTTGCGTGCAAAAGGTGCAACGGAATTTGTTGCTGCTTGCAACAGTGTTTCTGTCTCTGTGATTACACCAATCACCGATGTGTTTGGAACATCACAAACGCGGATTATTGAAATGGTTGGTCCTGCCGCACGAGCCTTGGCAAGACACACATCAGAAGACCACATCCTTGTGATTGCCACGATCGCGACTGTCCGTTCGGGAATCTATGAACGTGCGTTTCAACAGCAAGGACTTTCAGTCGAGATGTTAGCAGTGCCATTGTTAGCGAGTGCAATTGAACGAGAAGTTTCTTCAGAAGAAGTGCAACACATTATTGCACCAGCGATTCAGAAAGCTATTTCCATTCAAGCCAAAACACTTGTTTTTGGATGTACACAATTTCCTTTTGTGCGTGAAGAATTTGTGCGTGCATTTTCTGAAAGGGAATACAAGATCGATGTATTTGATCCAAGTGATGCTGTGGCTGATGAAGCTGTAACGATGTTTGATGTCAGTGGCTCTGGTACAATTCATTTTTATGTATCAAAATCTTCGAATGTTTTTAGTCAAACAGTGAGAGAATTATTTGGTGATACAGTTCAAATTGAATGTGTGAATGAGATAAGTGGATAAGTGTGTGGATAAACAGCCCTACGCAAATTTGAACAATAATGTAAATATGGTATATTTACTTTGTCTTCTGGAGAACGAGTAAGTCCATTGATTACAAGTTACTTACCCTTGATTCAAATCATTTACGCGGTAAATGAATGAATCTACGGCTGTTCTTCTACCGTATCGTTTCAGGTGGTTTTCTGCCTTTATCGATGCAATGTAGAAGTCGGTGCATCTATAGTGCCACAACCGATTATCGTGACTTTCAGGGCTACTCGTTTTCCATAAGGCGCAAACAGAACATGTCGTGCTCTGTTTTTTGTTTTTTTCCTTGTGTTACACTTGTAAACAGACAAACGATGTCTATGTTTCGCACAAGAGATCGTTATGGAATTTTTACCACCGAAAAAATAGTTCGTTGGCCATTGTCAACACCGTTGATTCAGTTTTTACATTCAGACATATGATGAAAAACATCCGTACATGGTTTGTGGTCGGATTGTATGCGTTTGTTCCATGGGTTACTATCGTATTTGTATTGCATTTCATTGTTTATTTCCCACGGATAGTGTTTATTGGACTTCATTACGTCCTGAGTTGCTTGCTGTTTGGATTTATTTTTTCTCATTATTTTGAGGTGTATCCTGGATCCAAACCATTTGAAATCACCGGAATAGCTCTTGTGTGTGTATTTGTCTTCGAATGGATCTTTTTTTATTTTTTTGAAAACAATGCCGTGCGGTTGTTTGATTATGTTGATTGGATTTTTCCAATGTTTCTTCTTGCAAGTTCTCTCTACTTTGTGGGATCTCGAAAGATTTGGAAATAAAAACGTACGATCCTGCTCTTTGGTATAACGTATGATCTATGGAGTTTATTATTCGCATTGGTACAATTATCGTACATGCGCTTGTTGCATGGGTGCTTGTGGAAGTGTTTGTCAATAATGCTCATCGTCTCTCACGCAAGCATTTTGTCTTTTTTCACTACATGAGTGTCGTGAGTGCTTTTTCAATTGTCTTTTTTGTCTACTTTCAATTTTTTGCGGTTTTCTCTGTTTTTTTTGTAACCGCGACTGCCATCAGTGTGTTGCTTCTGCTTGAGTGGATTGTGTTTGGTCACTTATATAGTGGAGAAAAGTGGTTTTTAAATTATGTGGATTGGATTTTTCCATTATTTCTTGCAACGAGCACGATTTATTTCATAGGGATACTTTCGTAAAAGATTTATTGCTTGTATTTTTTATTGACGAAACAGCATAAAGAGGTATCCTAACTCGGACTTGAGTCTTAACATTTTTTCTATGGAGACTTTACATGTGATTGGCGGTCATCCACTTAAAGGAGAAGTTCAATTATCTGGCGCAAAAAATGCAGCATCAAAAATGATGATTGCAAGTCTGTTAACAGAAGAACCGGTCGTGATTCAACATGTCCCAAAACAACAAGAGACCGAAATTACTCAAGAAATTTTAACAACCCTTGGAGCACGCGTTGAATGGAAAGAACAGGATACATTGGTGTGTCATACTCCTTCGATCCAATCAACATGCGTTCATCAATTATCGCGCACCAATCGAATAAGTATTCTCGCTCTGGCGCCTCTGCTTCATCGCACAGGGGAGGCAATTGTTCCGCTCGTCGGAGGAGATGCGATCGGTGCACGTCCGGTCAATTTTCATTTGCAAGCATTGAGTCGAATGGGTGCGGAGATTGAAGAAGTACCAGAAGGCTATCGTGCTCGAGTGAAGAAGCGGTTAAAAGGAGCATTGATTGAATTACCCTATCCTTCCGTGGGTGCAACAGAAACAGCAATTTTAGCAGGAGTCTTGGCGGAAGGTAGAACCACCATTCGTCATGCAGCAGGAGAACCAGAAGTCAAAGAATTGGTGATGATGCTGCAAAAAATGGGAGCAATAATTCAGATCAATGCAGGGCGTTCCATTGAAATAATTGGGGTTGAAAAATTAGATGGTGCAATGATGTCTGTGATACCTGATCGCAATGAGGCAGTCTCGTATGCCTGCATGGCTCTTGGAACTCGTGGAGAGATTTTTGTGCGTGGAGCCGAACATCAACAGTTAATCACGTTTTTAAATACTGTTCGAAAAATTGGTGGAAAATTTGATGTGCAAACAGATGGGATTTTGTTTCAAGGCGCTCAATCGTATCGAGGAATTGAATTGGAAACCGATACGCATCCGGGATTTATGACGGATTGGCAACAACCGTTTGTGGTGGTTTTGACCCAAGCGCACGGAACATCTGTGGTACACGAAACTGTGTATGAGGATCGTTTTGGGTACACACAAGCATTGAATAAGTTGGGAGCAGCTGTCACATTGTTTAGTAATTGTTTGGGGGAAATTGATTGTCGTTTTAAAGGACAAAATTATCAGCATTCTGCCGTGATTACTGGCCCGACACCTTTACATGCAGCTGAAGTGGAAGTCCCGGATATTCGTGCAGGACTTGCGTTTGTTGTTGCGGCGCTTGTTGCTGAGGGAACCTCTGTGTTATCTGGAATTGAACATTTAGATCGTGGGTATGAACGGTTGGAAGAAAAATTACATGGTATTGGAGCACAGATCCAACGTGTAAAAACTTAACTTTTTGATTTTGAAGATTGTGTATATATGTTTTTGAATATTCTTTTTACATCACCCGTTCTGGCGCTTGTATGGGCTGTGGCTATCTTTATTTCACTCACGATTCATGAATTTTCACATGCACTCATGGGAAGTTTAAGGGGAGATAAAACAGCGGAACGTGAAGGACGTCTCACATTAAATCCTCTGGCACATATTGATTTGTTTGGGTTGATTCCGTTACTGTTGTTTGGATTTGGTTGGGCTAAACCCGTTCCGTTTAATCCATACAATTTAAAAAATCCAAAGTGGGATTCTGTGGCAATTGCCCTGGCAGGGCCTGGTGCAAATTTGTTGTTGTTGATTTTGGCGGCTGTTGGATTTCGATTTGCATTTAGCATTCTTGGAGTAACGAATTTACTCACCGTATTTTTCTTTTTTTTAGTGCTCTTAAATTTATTTTTATTATTTTTTAATATCATTCCCATTCATCCATTAGATGGATCAAAATTGTTTTTTGCCTTATTTGATGATCCAAAATATGCAAAAGCTCGTGCGTTTGTCGCGATTCGCGGTCCACAACTATTGATGGTAGCGGTAGTTCTTGCTGTTCTGACAAACATCAATGTGTTCTTTTTCATTTCAGAACCGGCATACGGAGTGTGTCATGGTTTGATCGGCAAAAATTGTATTGGATATTTTTCAGCGGTATTTTCAACCCTCTAAAAAATCACGGTCGTCTACCGTGAAGTGTTTTGTGTGCGTGCTGATTGAATCAGATGCACGAGTGGAAGAAGAGAATCGCTTTGGAGAATCAATGTGAGTTTGTCCCACATGGTGGGAATGTGACGCAGTCGATACTCGCTCAAGCGAGCATCTGATTCTCCCAGAGGAAGAATGAGTACGTTGAAGCTCTCGGGATACATCATTGTTGCGTCAATTGCCGAATCCCCCAAAACAAGAAGATCTGTTTCTTGTACATTGGTCATTTTTCTGAACCTATCAGCGGCAGTTCGTTTTGTGTGACCCACAACCAAGTTGAAGTGGTATCCAGATACCAATCCGTCCTCGAAGAGTAGACGTGAGGCAGCAATAGGGGAAATGATCGCATGATGTCGAAGCCAAGATTCAATCACCTGTTCGATTCCCATGCTAATCACTACTCGATGTTTCATGAGTTCGAGCAGATGAATCGCCCCTTCTCGAGGAATGAGATGTGTTCCCACTTGATGCAATTGATCACGATGAATGCGTGCATCCCTGTAGATCTGAAATGTCTCTGCAACCCAAGCAGCTTCTGCAATCGGATCATTGGATGTTTCAATGACAGCATGAAACCAATCAGGATTATCAATGGTCATTCCGTTGGTTCCGGTATCTCGATGTGAGAAAAACCACGTGCGTGACGCATTCATCTGTGCATGAAAAACAGTTGGAACAAGTTGGTCAACAGCCACCCATTGGCTTCCGGCTATCAACGTTCCGTCGTAATCACATGCGGCAGCCGTGACTCGCTTGGCTCGTGCAAGCAAATCCTTCGCTGGCAAACGTGAAATAATGCAATGTCCTGGTTGTTGAAGAAGAGACATAGCCACATCAAGTGAACGTGTGAAACAGACAGGTCTTGTGTTGGTCACGATTCTTCGTCTCCTATTTTGTGAGTAGATCCGTTGCTGATAGTAACGTTCTTGACGCTTTGTTGGCAAGATGGTACTCTTCCCGCGTTAATTTTATGCCAACGATCAACCAATTAGTTCGCAAAGGACGGAATTCAAAAGTGACAAAATCCAAGTCACCAGCTTTGCAATTTACACACGATTCTCTTCATCGTAAACGAACGGATTATCCAAAAGGAAGTTCGTTTAAACGTGGTGTGTGTGTCAAAGTGACAACCATGACTCCGAAGAAACCAAACTCTGCTATCCGAAAGATTGCACGTGTGCGTTTGTCAAATGGCATGGAAGTGAATGCCTATATTCCAGGAGAAGGACACAACTTGCAAGAGCACTCAATCGTGTTGATTCGTGGTGGACGAGTGAAAGATTTGCCTGGTGTTCGTTACCATATCGTTCGTGGAGTCTATGATACGCAGGGAGTCGATGGACGAAAACAAGGACGATCAAAATATGGATCAAAACGAGCAAAAGTAAAGAAGTAAATTTATTTAGGATCAGGAGTACTCCCGCATGCAGGGAGGAAGTAAAGAAGTGTACCTGATCAATAACATCAAATATATGCGTGGAAAACAAGCCCCAAAACGTCAATTGATCCCAGATCCAAGATACGGCAGTGAACAAGTTGCGAAGCTTATTAACTATGTGATGAACGATGGAAAAAAATCCGTTGCTCAACATGTGGTGTATGAAGCGTTTGATATCATGAAAGAAAAAACAAAGCTGGAACCAACAGATGTTTTTGATTCCGCATTAAAAAACGTCATGCCATCTTTGGAAGTAAAGAGTCGACGGGTGGGAGGAGCAAACTACCAAGTGCCTATGTCTGTACGCGGTGAACGCCGTTTGATTTTGGCGTTGCGATGGATTTTGGTTGCAACTCGTGCAAAAAAAGGACGTCGTATGGCATTGAAACTTGCAGATGAATTGATTGCTGCGTCAACGAATGAAGGTGATGCTGTAAAAAAGAAGCTCGATGTTCAGCGCATGGCAGAAGCAAACCGTGCATTTGCTCACTTTGCTCGTTAATTGTTTCTCTCATTCAGAGGTCTCTTCAATCTATTTTTTTATGTCTCGTGAATATCCAATCGATAAAACACGTAATTTCGGAATTTTTGCGCATATCGATGCAGGAAAAACAACTGTATCAGAACGTATTTTGTATTATACCGGTCGTAAACATAAAATCGGAGAAGTACATAAAGGAGAAGCGACCATGGACTGGATGGAGCAAGAACGTGAACGTGGAATTACGATTACCGCTGCAGCAACAACGTGTTTTTGGAAAGATCACCGTTTGAATTTAATTGATACGCCAGGACACATCGATTTTACTGTTGAGGTAAAGCGATCCATGCGTGTTCTTGATGGCGGTGTGGCAGTGTTTGATGGAGTTGCTGGTGTGGAGCCACAGTCTGAAACCAACTGGCGTTATGCCGATGAATACATGGTTCCTCGAATCGTATTTATAAACAAACTTGATAGAACTGGTGCGGATTTTTTTAAAGATCTGAAATCCGTTCATGATCGTTTGACACTGAACGCACATCCAATTCAACTTCCTATTGGAACAGAATCAAATTTTATTGGAATCATTGATTTGATTAAGATGCGTGCATTCATCTATCGCGATGATATGGGAAAGGATATTGAAGAGATCGATATTCCAGATGACATGAAAGAGTTGGCAACTCTCTGGCGTGGAAAACTGCTTGAAGCGGTTGCGGAAAATGATGAACAACTCATGGATCACTATTTAGCCGGAGCAGAACTTTCTGAGGATGAGATCAATGCTGTTATTCGAAAGGCAACAATCGCCAATCAGTTTATTCCAGTCATGTGCGGATCTGCTTTGAAAAATAAAGGTGTACAAATGTTGCTTGATGCGGTCGTGATGTATCTGCCAAGTCCATTGGAAATTCCGGCAATTAAAGGAACTGATCCAGAAGATTTAGAACAGATGATTGAGCGACACAGTAGTGATAATGAACCGTTTTCTGCTCTTGCGTTTAAGATTGCCGCAGATCCCTATGTGGGAAAACTTGCGTTTTTCCGTGTGTATTCCGGTGTTGTTAAATCAGGATCTTATATTCTGAATTCTTCGACAGGAAACAAAGAACGCGTAAGTCGAATTGTGCGATTACATGCCAATACTCGAGAGGAAGTTAACGAAGTGTACGCGGGTGATATCGCCGCGATGGTGGGATTGAAAGAGACATTTACCGGGCACACGTTGTGTGATCCAGAACATCCGATTTTGCTCGAAGCGATTACGTTTCCAGAACCAGTTATTTCTATTGCTATTGAACCAAAAACAAAGGGAGATCAAGAAAAAATGGGAATGGCATTACAAAAACTTGCTGAAGAGGATCCAACATTCCGTGTGAGAACAGACGAAGAAACAAACCAGATTATTATTTCTGGAATGGGTGAGTTGCACTTGGATATTATTGTCGATCGAATGAAACGCGAATTTAGCGTGGAATGTACCGTGGGTCAACCACAAGTTTCGTATCGTGAAACCATTAAAGGAAATGCAGAAGGCGAAGGAAAATACATTCGTCAAACAGGTGGTCGGGGACAATATGGCCATGCGCTTGTGCGAATTGAAAAGTTACCTTCTGGTTCGGGCATTGTGTTTGAAGAAGAAGTGAAAGGTGGCGCTATTCCAAAAGAATACTTTCATGCGATTGAAAAAGGTGTTCGTGAAGCTGCTGATCGTGGTGTGGTAGCTGGTTACCCAATTC
>CAYIPP010000025.1:0-8773 GCA_964365355.1 uncultured Gammaproteobacteria bacterium | reverse complement strand
CGTCAACCAGTTCCGGAAGCAGCGTCATGCCACGCACGACCGTTGCACCAGCGTTCGCCACATCAAGACCAGGGAGTGCAGAAACCGCCGCCGGAACTGCGTCACGCAGACCAGCGATCGCCTTGTTGAGTCTTGCACCAGGGACATGCGGGAAACAGGCCTTCAGGTCGGCATTGGGAGTAAACTCAGCATTGCCGAGCAACTCAGCTGCGTCGACACCAGGATTTCCCACCAGTGACTTGAGTCCATCCGTGACATCCGCCACCGACAGACCACATGTCGTCGCAAATGGCTGAATCTTGGCCAGCCACTCTGCGGGCAGTGCTGTCGGTTCGAAACCGACCACACCTGTAGCCGGAACAGTAGGCGCTGAGGCGGTCGGAGTTGTTACTGCTGTATCGAGCGTCTTGGGATCTTCGCTACTCATCTCTTATTCCTCTAAGTTGGAAACCCTACGATCATCAACGAAACCCTCGTTGATTCGCGGTTTTTTATCAAGATATCTGTATCTTCACAAAAAACCGCGAATCAGTTTATAAAAAGAACAGGGTGGAAAGTTGCCTGACATAGATGTTTTTGTCAAGCCATCATCTACAATTCCATTTACATAGTGTAGATTATACACATACTAATCGCCTGTCAAGGTATAGAAAAAAGACTCTGCAAAAAACGAGAGTCTATCTCAAAAATACCCACTGCACAACTTGTTGTTTTATGCTTGATATGACAACCATCGTTCGGCATCAAGCGCAGCCATACATCCCGTTCCTGCGGCTGTAATCGCTTGTCGATATACGTGATCGATCACATCCCCTCCTGCAAACACACCATCAACAGTTGTGCGCGAGGAACGATCCTTTACAAGGAGATACCCTTTTTCATCCAATGCAAGCTCTCCTTCAAAAATGGATGTGTTTGGTTTATGACCAATGGCAACAAACAATCCTTCGGTTGCAAACTCTGACACTGCTTGGGTTTGATTATTCAACATCTTCAAACCCGTAAGACGGGTACCATCTCCAAGCACTTCTTGAACTTCCGTATTCCATAAAAATCGAATTTTTGGATTTTCCATGGCGCGTGTTTGCATAATTTTAGATGCACGTAACTGATCGCGACGATGAATCAACGTTACGCTGTTTGCAAATCGTGTAAGAAAATTCGCTTCTTCCAACGCACTATCCCCACCTCCCACAATAGCGATATCCTTTCCTTTAAAAAAAAATCCATCACACGTCGCGCACGCACTGACTCCACGACCTTGATAGTCTTTTTCACCTAAAACATTCAACCACACTGCCTGTGCACCCGTACAAATAATCACCGCTTGCGATTCATAAGTTTGATCCGATGTTTTGAGCACAAACGGACGTTGAGCAAACGTTACCTGTATAACATCATCGCTGATAATACGTGTCCCAAATCGCAGAGCTTGCTGTTTGAACAATTCCATCATCGCTGGCCCCATTATTCCTTTGGGAAATCCTGGAAAATTTTCAACGTCCGTTGTTAACATGAGCTGCCCACCCGGTTGACCACCAAGCGAACGTCCTTCAAATAAAAGAGGCTCCAAACCTGCACGAGCCGCATAAATAGCCGCGGAATATCCTGCGGGTCCAGAACCAATAATCACAACACGCTCGGATGCCATACTACGCGTACTTTTCAATTTTTGATCTGAGTTGGGCTTTGTCCATGGTTCCAGAAAACTGTTCAACAGTCTGACCACGCTTAAAGATAATGTACGTCGGAATTGATAAAATAGTATAGCGTTGTGCAATATCTGGACTCTCGTCAACATTGACTTTTCCAATGTCGGCCGTTTCAATTTCTCCAGCCAACTCTTCAACCACAGGCCCCATGATACGACAAGGACCGCACCAAGGCGCCCAAAAATCTACGAGAACAGGCTTTTGAGATTGCAACACTGTTTGATCAAAATTTTCACTTGATAGATGAAGTAACATAATGATAGATAGGTCATTAACGAAGATTGACTCCTTCGATTGTCAAATCTTGTAAAATAATTTCTTCTTTATAAATCTCAAACACATCTCCATCTTCCGGTTTGATTTTACCACGATAATCCAAACCGATCTCTTGTCCTTCTGTGGCTTTCTTCAGTTCAGCTCTTCCTAATTGTAACGTATCCACTTTTCCCTCTCCAATATATTCACCTTCTCTGGATAGACGTACTTTTGCACCTGGTATGATCACTCCTTTTTTTACACGGCCACCAACAATCCAACCGTGATCCAATTTTCGGAAATTTTTTAACACACCAAATGTTCCAAGCTCAGTCACCACTGTTTCTGACGGCAACATTTTTTGCAGCATTGCCACAATATCTTCAAACAATTTGTAAATCACCTGGTAGGATCGAATTTCTACTTTTGTATCTCGTGCCAAGGCTTCGGCTGATGTTGTTGGATGAACGTTAAATCCGATCACCATTGACCCAGTCGCTTCGGCCGTAGAAATATCCACATCCGTGATATTTCCCAAACCTTTTTGAACAATCTTCACTCCAACTTGATCGTGATGCAATTTGTCCAACATTCCCAAAATCGCTTCCAACGAACCCAACACATCGCACCGAATAACTAAATTGAGATAGTGTTTTTCCTCATGTGCATCAGTGGATTCTCCCGATGTTTGTTTGTGCTTCATTGCGGCAATTTCTTCTGTTGCGCGATGAGAACTATCTGTTGATTTGATGCGTTTTAATGCTGTATCTGGTGATGGAACCTCCATAATATCCCCAATCGTTGGAGCCATCTTCCATCCGATAATTTTTGCCGGTGTTGATGGGGTTGCTTCTTGAATATCTGTACCCAACCAATTTCGCATAGCACGTACGCGACCAAACAATGTGTCGTGTACACTCAGTGTATCACCGACGCGCAATGTTCCACTTTGAACCAACACGGTCGCAACAGGACCAGATCCGGAATCGACGTGCGATTCAATCACCGTTCCAAGTGCTCGACGCTCTGGGTTTGCAACAATTTTCTCCTTCTCCATATCCGCAACCAACAAAAGCACATCCAGCAATCCATCAATATTCGTTCCTTGTTTTGCCGAGATAGGTACAACAATGGTCGTTCCTCCCCAATCTTCTGGCACAAGTCCGCATTCTGACAATTCGGTCTTCACCTTATCAATATTTGCTTGTTCTCGATCAATTTTATTCAAGGCAACAACAAACGGAAGATTGGCTGATTTAATAATATTGATTACCTCTTTTGTTTGAGGCTGCACGCCATCATCAGCTGCAACGACCAAAATCGCCATATCAGCTACTTTTGCTCCGCGCGAACGCATGACGGTAAACGCTTCGTGACCCGGTGTATCAATAAACGTAAGAGCACGACCATGACGCTCCACCTGGTAGGCACCGATATGTTGTGTAATTCCACCCGCTTCTGTTTCTGCAACATTTGTCTGTCGAATCGCATCGAGTAATTTTGTTTTCCCATGATCGACGTGTCCCATTACCACCACCACCGGCGGTCGTGGTTGCAAATTCCCCTCAACTTCTTGTTCAACACGTTCTCGAATTTTTTCCAATCCCGCTGTGTCTTCTTCTATCACCTGATCTTCCGGCTCTGCTTTGAACCCGAGATCTTCCGCAATAATACTGGCTGTATCAAAATCAATACGTTGATTGATTGCTGCAAGAATCCCATTTTTCATCAACTCTTGCATGACACGCGGAATTGGCAAATCAAGACGAGAGGCAAAATCTCTCACCGTAATAACAGCTGGAACAGCAATCATTTTTGTTGGAGCCTCTTTCACACCAGTTTTGGGATCCGAAAGCGACTTCTGTTGTTCAACCTTTTGTGCCAGACGTTGTTTTCGCATCATTTCACTCCAAGCTTCCGTGATGCTGTGCGCCTGACGATTGTCGATTTTGATTGCTTTTTTCCCAATCGAAAACCCAAGCTCAGGAAGCTTGTCGAGAAGTTGTTGTGGCGGGACGCGTAAACGTCGTGCGAGTTCTGTGATATTCATAAACTGCTGCGAGTGTACGCAAAAAATCGTTTTTGGTCAATTCTTCCAGAAAAAATCTGTCCCCATCATGAAGATATAGACCATCAATACTCAACAGTAGCACTTCTCGTTCATGCATTCTCCTGTTATTCTGCCACTATTCACTTTCTCCTTTCTACTGATGACCCTATGCCAGGATTTCTCTTTCTTGATAAACCAGCAGGTATGACCTCACATGATGTGATCAATCGTGTACGTCGTCTTACAAATGAACGTCGTGTCGGACACGCTGGCACACTTGATCCATTTGCCACAGGCCTGCTTATTGTTGCTGTTGAACGTGAAGCGACCCGTGAACTTTCCAAATTTGTTGGATTGAATAAAACCTATGAAGCCACGTTTATCCTTGGGACGTCTTCAGACACGGATGATGTGGAAGGAGTTATCACTCCACTTCCCCTCTCAAAACCATTCAACGAGTCTCAGATCCGCGCAGCTTTGCAACAATTCATCGGTCAAATCGATCAACTTCCACCATCCTATAGCGCGATAAAAATTGGTGGGAAAAAAATGTATGAAGCCGCTCGCGAAGGCAAACCACTCGAAGCTAAGCCGCGTCGTATCACAATCTACAACAGTGATCTCAAAAATGTTTCTTCACTTGATGACTCCAAGACTCAACAACTCTCTGTATCCATCCACTGCTCCTCAGGGACCTATATTCGAGCCATTGCCAGAGATCTTGGTCGTGCACTTGGAACAGGTGGATATGTATCTGTTTTGCGTCGAACATCGATTGGACCGATTCAACTTAGCGAAGCAACTTCTCTGAAACAATTGGAATTACACTCAATTCCAGATGTTCTTGCTCGGCTTTGACAAAAAGCCATTCTTTTGCTAATTTAAGCGCGTCCCTTATAACGTATTTACTGAATTGAAAGAGACCGATCAGGCGTAAACCGTTGTTGTTATGCTCAAAATGCTTCGCCAATTTTCAATGTTTTCTCATTCCTCCTTCTTGTTGAAGGATTTTTCCGCGTAAGCACAAGCACACAAACGTATCTTTCTGCTCGGTATCTTTCTCAAGATGCTTATTTTTATGTCCACTCTCACACTTATCGGACCGTTGGTGGTCGGATTGGTACTTGGAGCTATCACAGGGTATCTCTATCGAAACACGCTAGGAAAAAAATCTGCGGACCAAGCCGAACTCAAAGCTGACAAACTTCTGTCCGAAGCAAAAACAAAGCAGCAGGAACTGTTGCAACAAGCAAAAACAGAACAACAAACGATTCTTCTCGAAGCAAAAGAAAAATCTATTGCCGTGATTGAAGAAGCAAAGCGAGAAGAACAAACACGAAGAAAAGACCTTCAAGATCAACAGCGTCGTTTAGAAAATCGAGAAAATCTATTCGATCAAAAACTCATTGAATTCGAAGATAAAAAAACAAAACTCGAAGATCGAACAAAAGAAATGGAAGCACTGCGAACGTCTATAGAAGCCATCAAAGAAGAACAATCGACGAAACTCCAACAGATTGCTCAGATGACACATCAACAAGCAGAAGAACGACTCTTGAAAGAAGTGGAACACATTTCTCAAGATGCTCTGATGAGCCGATTGAGAAAAATGGAACAGGTGACCGAAGAAGAACTCGAAACAAAATCACGAAAAGTGCTCTCCCTTGCCCTGACACGTTTTGCCTCTTCTGTTTGCAATGATACAACAACAACAGCCGTAGAGCTTCCAAACGATGAAATGAAGGGACGGATCATTGGAAAAGAAGGACGCAACATCAAAACAATTGAAATGCTTACAGGAACCGAGATCATCGTCGATGATACTCCTCAAGCCATCACGATTAGTGGTTTCTCCCCTATCCGTCGGCAAGTTGCCAAACGCGCATTGGAAGCCTTGATCAAAGATGGACGCATTCACCCGGCCCGCATCGAAGAGGCTATTCAGGAAGCCAAGAAAGCGCTTGCACAAGATTTGCGAAAAGCCGGAGAAGACGCCTTGTACCAGCTTGGCATTCCTGTTTCTTCGATTGATCCAAAACTCACTTCCATTCTAGGTCGCATGAAGTATAGAACCAGTTACGGACAAAATGCACTTCAACATTCCATGGAAGTTGGAACGATTGCAGGAATGATCGCAGAAGAATTAGGTGCTGATGTTTTTGTGTGTAAAAAAGGCGGACTCTTCCACGATATTGGTAAAGCCGTTGATCACGACATGCAAGGAGCACACCCGGAAATCGGCTACAACATCATGAAAAAATTCGGATTTTCTGAAGAACTTTGTTATCAATCCATTGCCCACCACGAAGATCATCCTCGAACAATAGAAGGTGCTATCGTGAAAGCTGCTGATGCGATCTCAGGTGCTCGACCTGGTGCACGTAAACAATCGCTTGAACAATTCATTCAGCGTATGGAAGAATTGGAACGTACAGCTTCCACATTTGCAGGTGTAGAAAAATCGTATGCAATTCAAGCAGGTCGAGAAATTCGCGTGTTTGTTCAGCCTCAACGTATTGATGATCTCACCGCTTATAAACTAGCAAAAGATATTGCCAACAAAATTGAAGCGGAACTCTCCTATCCTGGAGAAATTAAAATCACCGTCATTCGAGAAACTCGAGTCATCGAATATGCAAAATAGTTGTCTGAAATCAAAAATTGTGCTATACAAAAAGCAAATATAAGCTTTCAGACTTTCTTTATGAACAAAGCAGAACTTGCCAATCGTTTGGCAGACAAACTCACTGTCTCAAAAAAACTTGCCGAGGATTTTCTCGCCTCGTTTGAGGAACTGATCACGCGTGCGCTTCTCAATGGAGAAGAAGTCACGATCGCAGGTTTTGGAACATTCAGTTCGCGAACACGCAAAGGCCGAATGGGAGTCAATCCACAAAAACCTTCGGAATCGATTGAAATTCCCTCTGTTGTCGTGCCGAAATTTAAAGCGGGAAAAGCATTGAAAGACACGTTGAAAGGAAAACGAAGTGTTTAAAACAAAGATAGAAAAAACGCACCTGAGAAAACGGGTGCGTTTTACGTTAAAGAGTGTTAGATTAATGACGGGTTAATCGATCAGGTGCATGAACCAATTGTTCAACTTCATCCAACACATCCGTCAATCCGACCAATCGCACATCCGTTTCGTGACGTTCTTTCCATTCAATGAAATTTTCTTTGAGTGTTTTTTCCGACACAACGAGTCGCAGTGGGATACCAATGAGATCCGCATCGGCGAATTTTTCTCCGGCACGTGCATCTCGATCATCCCACAACACATCGATTCCTCGCGATTCCAAATCGCGAGTCAACGATTCACAGGCTTCACTCATCGTTTCTTGAACAGTCTCATCTTTTGAAGAAAGCGAGATAAGATGCACAACAAACGGTGCAATCGCTTTTGGCCACACCATGCCACGATCATCATGATAGACTTCTACAATCGATCCCATCACACGCGATGGACCAATGCCATAACACCCCATCAACACATCGAGTTGCTCATTGTTTGGACCTTGAACTTTAAAATTGAATGCATCTGTAAAACGAGTTTTGAGAGAAAAAATATTCCCGACTTCGATGGTTTTTATTTCCTTGATTGTTCCTTCTTTACAGGATGGACATGTGTCACCGGCTTTCACTTCGGCAATCTCTCGATTCTGTGCAAATCCACAGACACAATGATAAATCAAATCTTCTCCATGCTCGGTGGCAACTTGAAATTCATGACTATACTTGGAAAACACTCCACCACTTGCTTCAACAATCATCGCTTCAAGTCCACATCGACGAAATACATTCAAGTACGCTTCTTGAGATTTTTCATAAAAATGTTGAAAGTCAACTTCATTTGTGTGAAAGCTATACATATCTTTCATCGAAAACTCTCGTCCACGCAACAATCCGGATTTCGCTCGAGGCTCATTGCGAAATTTGTCTTGAATTTGATAGACCGCCAATGGCAACTCTTTATACGAAAATACATATTGTTGTACAAGTGGTGTCACAACTTCTTCATGTGTGGAACCAAGTGCATATTCTTTGTCACTGTGCCCTATCAACTTAAATAAAACATCAATTTTGTCCCAACGCTCGGTTGTGTCGTACACATCTTTTGGATGCAGAGCCGGCATCAAGATTTCACTCGCACCAAGTGCATTCATTTCCTCACGCACAATCTGTTGAATTTTTTTGAGCGTTCGCAAACCAAGTGGCAGGTACGTATATACTCCTGCCATCAGTTGATTGATAAAACCCGCTTGTGTGAGCAAACGTGCATTTGTTGATTCGGCATCATGAGATGCAGACTTTGTTGTTTTTCCAAAAAGTGTTGAGTATTTCATACATGCTTTTTAGCAAAGTAACATACCGGAGCCCCTTCTTTCCAGTATTCTGGAATTTTAGGAAACATGAGAACTCCATCATACGGCGCTGTGAATAATGTTTCTCCAATAAAACCGATGATATCTCCTTCTAAAAACGGTTCAAATGATTGTAATCCCCTGCCTGAAGCGAACTGAAAACCTTCAGAAGTCAACGGAATCATTCTATCCAGATCAAAAAAAACTTTTTCCGGATATCGCGGACTTGGTTCTTTCTCATCGCCGAGCATGTTTTGTGATCGAAGCACATTCACTACTGATTCCATCACTTGATCAACCAGCGAAAGATCCATGATCTGACCCGATTCATAACACATCCTATAGTGGTCGGGTCTGTCTAGACCACGGATGGGGATAAATTAGAGGGTATGTTA
>CAYIPP010000024.1:0-8850 GCA_964365355.1 uncultured Gammaproteobacteria bacterium | reverse complement strand
ATACAGAAATTCATGACAGAAAACGACATTCTGTTTTTAGTCTCAGAGCCCTCTATTACTGGTTTCAGGATTGGCTTTCCTGTCAGCTCGCAAACAAAATCTTACTCGATACTTACACCCATATCGAATATTTCGTAAACACGTTTCATATCAATCGTCAAAAATTTTGTCGTGTACTGGTCGGATCAGATGATCAATCCGTATTCCCTGTCACAACTGCACATTCCTCAAAACAGTTTCTCGTTCATTTCCATGGAACGTTTATTCCCCTTCAAGGAATCGAATACATCATACAAGCGGCAGCAATGCTTCAAACGGAAGATATCCATTTCCGCATCATTGGAAAGGGACAGACATTTCCAGAAATGCAAAAACTGGCATCAGATCTGCAATTGAACAATCTCACATTTGAAGATCCTATTCCCTACGATCAACTAAAAGAAAAAATGAGTGAAGCTGATCTCTGTCTTGGTATTTTTGGAAAAACAGAAAAAGCAAATAGAGTCATACCAAACAAAGTCTATGAAGCTATTGCGGTTGAACGCGCTTGTATTACTGGTGACTCACAAGCAATTCGCGAAGTCTTCACTGATCGCGAAAATATTCTTTTAGCAAACTTGGCGGATGCAAATGATATAGCAAAAAAAATACTTGAACTGAAACATGATCCAATTTTACGAGAACACATAGCAAAAAATGGTTATAAACTTTTTTATTCACAACTGACACCCAAACAAGTCACACAAGATCTTGCAAATATGATAAAACAACTGGGTAACAAACCAGCTTAGTCACTGTATGGAATCCAAGGACGCATCACAAAACATTATCACTTTTACCGGGGAACAAATGATTCCGGGCCAAACAAGAAAAAAATCAAGTGAAGAAGAACACATGGCTCGCTATACGTTTACAAAATCTTTTGTTCAAAATAAAACGGTCTTAGATGTTGCATGTGGAGTTGGGTACGGAAGTGCCATGATAAAATCCTTTGGTGCAACTTCTGTGTATGGTGTGGATATTTCTTCGCGAGCCATCCAATACGCTCAAACAAATTACGGAAGTGATGGAGTGACGTTTATTTGTGAAACAGCGACTCATCTTCCATTTGCTGATCAATTTTTTGATGTCATTATTTCATTTGAAACCATCGAACACTTAGATGAAGAAAGTAGAAAATCGTACTTGCACGAACTGTTTCGGGTCTTAAAACGCGAGGGGATATTGATTCTTTCCACACCAAATAGATCTATCACATCCCCGTACTCTAAAACACCCCTCAACCCTCATCATGTTATTGAGTACAATGAACAAGAACTTGCTCGTGTCATGAGCGAATATGGGTTTGAAATTACAGATTGGTACGGTCAACGTGTACGAAGAAAAATCCTCTCACAGATTTTCGTTCGAAAGTTTGTGTCACTTATTGAGCGATTAAAAGGAAGTCGTTTTAACATCTACGATCTGGCTCAAGGAGCGGATGTGATTCCATTTGGAAAGAGTTTTGAGCCAAGATACTTTGTGATTCTGGCCCACCCAATAGCACAACCCTTATCTGACCACGTATGAACAATTCTCTTCAACGGATTCGACGCATTTTTTTGCGTGTTCTTGCTTCAAAAAACCCCGTTTCACGCAATGTCATTCAATTAAAACGCCATTACAGATTAAAATCGTTTCAAAAAAATCAGACAAAAATTCTGGAAATTTGTGGTGGCAAAACACCGCTTCAACTAGACTATCTCAATGTCGATATTTTAGACTGGCCAACAGTAGATGTCCTTGCAGATCTCCATGAAACACTTCCATTTGAAACAAATTCGATTGATACAATCATTTCCGTTGCCACACTCGAACATTTTCATGTACCCGATATAAAAAAAATTCTTTTGGAATTTCATCGAATTTTGAAATCTGGTGGTGTTCTTGAAATAGGTATTCCTTCTTTAGAGAAAATAATTACCTATTACAAAACAAACGGATGCGATGATGTTGTTCTGCGATACCTACATGGTGCACAAAAAGATATCTATGACATTCATCTGTGCATAGCTGATTTTCAGCGTTTTAAACATTTACTTGAAGAAGCAGGTTTTACGCAAATCAGCGAACAACCTTATGACTATCCTCGACACGATAAAACAATGATGATGAAAATTTGTGCAAAAAAGCATGATACGGTTTTATGATGACGAATTCACAGCTTGATTGGCTACAATCGTTTCAACCATCCCTCCATCTCTTTCTTGAAACACAAAAAAATTCAGTCGTCCATGGTTATTTTCATTACTCCCACTCCGGCGATCTCTTTCCTTTTGATTATTCTTCAAACCTTGCCGGTAGCATTTTTGCGCTCAAACTATTTCGTATGATTGGTGAGAATAATTCGTCCATCATCAAACCTATCACAGATCGAATTCTTTCGTTTCAACGTCCAGACGGCACATTTGCTGATCTGTTTATTTGTCGCAAACGTCTTGTGCGACAAATATTGTCGAATCTGAGACATCGTCATCTGCCTCATTTGAGCAATGAAGGTTATATCCGTGCAGAAACACGTCAGGCTTATTCTGCTCTTAGTTTATACGACGTATTTCCAGAGATCATTCATGTGGATATCCCCACATCTCCAAACGACGTCGAAACCTTTTTGAAACAACTCGATTGGTCACGTCCTTGGGGGGCAGGAAGTCACTTCAGTCACCTTCTTTTTTTTCTCTCATTTCTCCACCGCGCAAAAAAACTCGATGAAAAAACCTTTCTTCATGCACGTCAATCAGCCGTTGCGTTTATCACAACATTACAACACGATTCAGACAGCGCTTGGTATACGGGTAATCCGTCTCATCGACAAAAAGTCAACGGTGCCATGAAAGTTATCTCTGGACTTTGCGTTGACAATCTTCCGTTTGATCATCCGGAAAGATTAATTGATTTGGTCTTGTTGGAACCGCCAAAAAAAACTGCTGACGCGTGTGATCAAATTAATCAAGTCTTGGTTCTTCGTTACGCTGATGAGTTTTGCAACCATTCCCATAGAACAACCGAAATCGAACAATTCTGTTTTTCTCTTCTGAATATCTGGCAAGAGTATTACTATCCGGAACTTGGTGGTTTCTCTTTTCACAAACATCATGCCAATGATCGTTATTATGGTGCTAAGATAACCAAAGGCCTTGATGAACCAGATATTCATGGAACCGTCTTATTTGTTTGGGGACTCAGTATGATGAACACATTGATTCACAAACAAGAATTGGACTTTTTGCACGAAATCAAAAGTTAGTTATGAACCAACTTCTTTCTTGGATCCTCAAAAGAAAAAAAGGGATTCTTTCTCTTTCAACCACACACATTCTCAATATTGGGGTTGCTGTTTTAACGCTTCCCATTATTCTTTCCAATCTCCCCACTTCTGAATATGGACAATGGCAATTTATGCTTGCCCTTCAAGCCTGGGGACTGATTGTCTCTGCACAACAAATTACGGAAAGTTCAAAACGTGGAATTGCTCTGGGAAAAGAAGGGACGTTTTTTTACGCACTCTTCAAACGCAGCAAACTTCTTCTGTTCTCTTCAATCTTGTTTCTCTTCTTATTTGGATTTTTTTATTTTACAGAAAGATCGACACTCGGATATTTAGCTCTCTTAAGTTCAGTCTATCTCTTCACAAACATTCTCTTTCAAACGAGTGTGAGCGATTATTTTATTGCGAAAAAAGAATTTTTTTTCTCGAGTGTTTGGGAAATTCTCTCCAGTCCATTGGCGCGTATTGGTTCAAGCCTTGTTGCATTTCTCACGCACAATATTCTTTTTTTTGTTCTCTTTCAGGTCGGCTTTGCTCTCTTCCTTTCCTTGCTGGCGTTTGTTTTTTTGATCGTCAAACGAGGGTTATGGAAACAGTATCGTCAGAAAAACTATGATCCATCTTGTTTGACATACGGTCTCAAATTTCTCCCGATCAACATCACGGGGGCAATCTCCAATCGATTAGTAGAAGTCTTGATTGCCATTTTTTTTGGATTTTCCAATCTTGCGTATTTCTCTGTTGCACGAGATTTAAGAAATCAAATTGCCAATGTATTAAAGATCGTGAGTCCACTGCTGTATGCGGAGTTTGTCCAATATCCCTTTGAAGAGTTGTCTCAATTAATCAAAAAACACCTGAAAAAAATGATCGCATTGAGTACCTTTCTGGCAACTATGGGAGTAGGACTCAGTGCAGTGTATATTCTTTACTTTTTACCTGAATCTTTCTCTGTCTCTCTACCGCTTTTACTGATACTCAGTCTTGCATTTCCGATTGGAATCCCTACCATCTCACTCTTTACTGTTTTGGACACACATTTACGCTATAAGGCTGTTGCAGCCGCAACCATCATTCCAAACATCATCGAAATTTTTCTTATTCTTCTCTTGGGATGGTTCTGGAACATCTACGGAATGGTCGTGGCGATTGCCATTTTTGGATATGTCAGTTTTCTTTTTTATTATCTTGCCACCATCAAACGAGATGAGTTTAAAAAATTTCTCGAACAGAATCCATTGATGCGAACACTGATAAAAAATTACTAATGCTGCGCAGATGTCAACAATATTTTTCTATGCATTCTCTCATTCACACTGCCATTAATTCGACATTCTTCTGCTGGTGCTCGATTCAAAATCGATTTCCTCTCAAGTCTTTAGATCCGAATTTGCATATAAAAACGTTTGTACCGAATATGGCACAGAGCCATGTTCAATATTCTGGTTCTCCAAGCCGTGTCCTTTCCAACATGTTTTGGGAACAACTGCCGTGGGATCAACTCATCAATCAATTAACGACACTCAATATTTTCGATACGGGATGTGGTTCTGGTTGGTATGGATCCTTCTTAGAACAATGCTCGGGAGAACGTGTTGCACACTATACGGGAGTTGATGTCTACGAACATGCGGATTGGCAACAGCGACAGATTAATCCAAAATTTTCCTTCCAAAAATACCGTGGGAAACACATAATCCCTCTTATTCCGTCGCCGACCAATTTTTTCATGAGCCAATCGGCTATCGAACATTTTGTGAACGATCAACAGTATTTTCAAGAAATCCGTAAATTCATCACAAGCAATCCATCTAAATCTTTCGTACAAGTCCATCTATTTCCTTCCGCAGCTTGTATGAAACTTTACGGTCGACACGGATATCGACAATACACCCCAAGAACAATATCAAAAATAACCAAACTCTTTTCTGATTCTGAGTGTATCTTACTTGGTCTGGGAGGTCATCAATGTACTCGCGTACACATGGAATATATTACGACACCCATGAAAATCAGAGGGGTTGATTTGCGAAAAACGAAAGAATATGAATTTCAAAATGAATTACGGCAAGCCATTCAAATGGATAAAGCTGATGTACATTCCGCAACGGATCCAAATTTTTGGGCACTGGTCATTTGTTCACATTGGAACCAACCTTTTTCTGTATGACCATCTCCGTGATCATGTCTGTTCATAACGGGATTCCTTATGTTGAGAACGCGATACAAAGCATTCTTGCACAAACGTATCGGGATGTTGAATTCCTGATCGTGGATGATGGATCAACAGACGGATCAGCGGAGCTATTGGCTGACTTTGCAAAAAGAGACTCGCGGGTGCGTATGATGACCAATGAAGTAAATCTCGGGTTGACTAAATCACTCAACAAAGTCCTTCGACAAACTCAGGGAATATGTATCGCTCGTATGGATGCGGACGATATCGCCCTTCCATCACGGTTAGAAAAGCAGTGGAATTTTCTTCGGACACATCCGGAAATCGGCATGGTTGGAACCACTTTTGAATGGATCAATGACACAGGAGCTCTCATTGGACAACCGACCATCATGACAGAAACTCATAAACTTCACTCAGCGCTCATTCGCACCAATCCCTTTCTCCATGGTTCCATTTTGATAAGAAAAACACTTCTTGATGAGGTTCACGGCTACAATGAAAAGTTCACCAAAGCCCAAGATTACGATTTATGGTTAAGACTTTCCTCTCTCTGTCAGTTTGCAAATATCCCGGAAATTCTCATGCAAAAACGCATGAACAAAACCATGATTTCTTTTCAGGACGAACGTGAGCAAATGCGTTTTGCTGTCAAAGCACGATGGGATGCTATAGGTCGAAACGACTATCCTGTTTGGACAATCATCTATCTTGTTAAACCCTTCATTGCTTCCCTGCTTCCACTGCCTATTGTCAGATGGGCTCGCATCCATCTTTTTGGACAAAAAATTTACGCACACTCTGCTTTGAAGTAATTCTATGCGTCTTTTTTTCTTTGTCACAAAATCAGAACTCGGTGGTGCACAAACACACATTGCTCAACTTGTGCAGTATTGTGTTTCCCTCGGCGATCACGTCGCCGTCATGAGTAACCCCGGAGGTTGGCTTGAAACGGAAACAATGAGATTGGGTGCAACATTTTTCCCAAATACCGCTCTTGGAAATACAGTGAATCCGTTTCAACTTTGGACAGCACACACACAATTACTCAAGGCCACAAATGCATTCAAGCCAACTCTCATCACCTGTCACAGCACAATCGCCGGACTGATTGGACGACTCTCCATTCGCAATCGTATTCCAACAATTTTTACTGCTCATGGTTGGGGATTCACAAAAGGCACATCTGTGCTTCGACGTCTTTTAATTCCAATTATCGAAAAAATCACTGCACGCTATTGCCAAAACATTATCTGTGTCTCTGAAAATGATCTGCAACTTGCTCTACATTATCGCATTGCCCCATCACAAAAACTCCTGCGAGTGTATAATGGTGTCCCCTCTTGTCAAACGTGCACAACATCATCTGACCAATTCGTACGTATCATTTTTGTTGGAAGATTTGCACCTCCAAAAGATCCACTTCTTCTTCTTAAAGCCATCGAGGCATGTCCGAAATCCATCAAACAATCCATCCGACTTTCACTTATTGGCGATGGCCCACTAGTACAAGAAGTCCAGCAATATATTCAAGAACATCATCTTGTAGATTCTATCTATCTTCTAGGATCTCTCACTCCCCCACACGTCCAACAAGCACTTCAAACATCTGACATCTTCATCCTCCCGAGCCGATATGAAGGATTTCCTTATGTTGTTTTAGAGGCAATGGCGTGTGGACTTCCTGTGATTGCCTCTGATGTTGGAGGCATTCGAGAAGCCATTGAACAAGATGCGGGTCTTGTGATTCCACCAAACGATCAACAGGCTCTCACGGACGCGATTGTTCAACTTGTCCAACACCCAGAGGAAAGAAAAAACATGGGTAAAATTGGACGCCAAAAAACGCAAACGATATTTTCTCTTGAAACCATGTGTCACAACACACATGCGCTTTATACTAAAGTGATCAACACAACTCGAGAGCTCTGATATAATAACAACATATGAATATTCGGGAGGAGATGACGTCACTGATACAAACACATCGAGAACTTTTTTTTATCAAACAATTTTTTGTTGATTTTCCAAATGCGGAATTGTTTTTCGTGGGAGGAACTGTCAGGGATTTGCTTCTGAAAAGAAAAGCGCCGCAAAGTGATTTTGATTTTGTTGTTCGCCTCGTTCATGAAAAAGATATTGAATCCTGGTTCTCTTTGTTTGGAGAAATCGACTCTGTTGGACGCATCTTTGGTGTCTATAAGTTCATCCCGGAGGGCTTTGATCCATCACGCCATCACCCCATTGATATCGCACTGCCTCGTACAGAACAATCTCAACCGCACAGCGAAGGTGGGTACAAAGAATTCAACATCCAGTCCAACATCTCCTTACCTATTCAAGAAGATCTTGCCCGTCGTGATTTCACCATCAATGCCATGGCAATCAATGTACGCACCGGTGATCTCATCGATCCATTTGGTGGAGAACAGGATCTTCACGCACGCGTCATCCGATCCGTTGGTGATCCGCAAATCCGTTTTGACGAAGATCTTTCAAGAGTTCTACGCGCCATACGGTTTGCTGCTGAACTCTCCTGTTCCATCGAAACAAAAACACAACAAGCAATCAAAGACAATATCACTCGATTGAATGCATTTCGAAATACAAATCTGAAAACAGAATACGTCGTTCCAAGAGAAATCATCGGACAAGAATTGGCAAAAGCATTGTACCGAAATCCCGCATGCGCCATTGATTGGTTTCAAAAAACCGGAATCACCGATCTCTTTTTCACGCATGCTTCCCATCAATGGACACAGCAAGAGCTTGATCAATTTCCATCTGCTCAGCCTACTCTTGCCATAGCGCTTTTGCTACACGACAAACAACTTCAAGCCATTTCTCCTATGTTTTCTTTGTCTGGACTGGATACACTGCCTCGTGGCTCGTACTTACGTATCGAACCAGAGGATGTTCTTTGGTTCGTCAAACGTTTTCAAGAAACATGGAACAGGCAAACAATGAATGAATTACGTGCTTCTACATTTGAAAAATACTTCCTCAACGGACGAAGTGAACTCCTTCTTCAGGGACTTGCTCTTTTGGAATATAGAGATGTTGTCAATGCAGCTAAGCAACGCATCAGAGAAATTCGCACTCACTGGTCTATCGAACCACACGAAACGATTCCGGGACTACTTTCAGGAAACGATGTGCTTCACGCAGGTATTCCTGCCGGACCACGTGTACGTGAAACACTCGAACTTCTCCGCGACAAACAGCTGGACGGATTCATTCTTACACGAGAACAAGCAAAATCTTGGTTGAACACTCAAAGCACAACGTCTCAGCTATAAACATCATTAGACTAGTTGTTACAGATATCCAATCAAAAATCCAACACGAACTTGAATATTCTACAGTC
>CAYIPP010000023.1:7428-8863 GCA_964365355.1 uncultured Gammaproteobacteria bacterium | reverse complement strand
TATCGAAACGTCACATAAAGCAACACAACAAATCCGACTGTACTGATACTCAATTCACCGGCTACTAATCCGACGTTAAACATCGTTTTTGCTGCTACTTAATTTTTTTCTTCGTAAAAGTTAGACTTAGATTGTGGCACGAAAACGTGCAAACCCGATACATATGATCGTGAATAAAAAACCAAACAATGCATCAATAGAACCATGCTCACATTGTATAAATACATCCTATCGTACCCAAAAAAAAATGACCAGATTGGTCAGAGTTGCGTATTGTCTTTCTTCTTGTCGTGCGAATACTTGCGAGACTCGTAATGTTCGATCTGTTTGATCATGATCAGCACGATGGCCAGGCATATAGGACACAAGAACGGAATGTGTCGATTGATGTTGTAATCCGGACACATGATCCAGTAGAGATCGTAGCTGAGAATCAATACAAGTAAGACCAAAATCAAACGCTTGATGTGTTGATTTGAGAGACCCATTTTCCACCTCCTTTGGGGATGAAGAACATAGTAAACGTAGATATTTAACCATAAATAAACCATTTTGTCAATCGATTTGATCCCACACCAATAATGCACACCCAAGAGCTGTTCCGTCATAGGTACTCAGCACGCAGGTGGGAATTTGTGTTATTTCTTGTTGAATCTCAACAATATAGCCATCGCGTGCAATTCCACCATCCACCACAATTTCTCGAGGTACGACCGGAAGTTGCTGAATCAATCGATCAACTTTTTTGACTAATCTTGAAAAGATTTCCAACATTTTTGGGATGTCTCCAAGCACCTCTTCAACCACGTTTCCACTCCCCTCCACCTTCGCTTCCAACGCAAACAAAGAACCTGTTCCAATGGATGGAACAAGCGTGGTGAAAAAAGGGTCATGCAATTGAAATTTCTTCCCAATCACCTGACTCAAAAACACTCCGGTTCCGTACGTCACTTTTGTTGTCTGTTCTTTTATCTGTGATTGGAAACGTATCGCCGCGTATGTGCTTGCTTGCTGATCACCACACACAGCCAAAACAGGAATAGTTGTGCCCAGTAATTCTTTTACAAGCACTCCAAATCGAGACCTAGATGAAACGACGCTTGGAAGTAGAGATGCGGGAATGTGAAATACTGTCAGTAATTGGTCACTCCATGTTTTTTTCTGAATATCAAATAATAGTGTTCGTGATGCATTCGTCTCATCTGTCAGATGAGGATGACCTTCACACAAATTCCAAATGAGCCATGAATCCAATGTTCCAAAGGCAAGTCGATTTTGTTGCAATAATTTTTTTGCTCGTGGAACATGATTGACTATCCAAACAATTTTAGATGCGGAAAAATAGGAATCTAGTGAAAGTCCCGTGAGTTTCCTGACAATTGTTTGTGATGTTTTGCGCAAAGATGCACAAAATGCGCGTGTACGGGTATCCTCC
>CAYIPP010000023.1:0-7418 GCA_964365355.1 uncultured Gammaproteobacteria bacterium | reverse complement strand
TGAATACACAGGTTTCCCTGTTGTTTTATCCCACAAGAGAGTTGCTTCACGCTGGTTTGTCATACCAATCCCTTTAATCGTTTGTGTGCGAACACCTGAATCGTGAATCAATTGTTTCAAGAGTTGTTTTGAAACATGCAAAATCTCTTGTGGATCTTGTTCGACCCACCCTTTGTTTGGGGAGACCTTTTTAATCTTTGTATACACTTTCGCTCGGACACGCAGATGTTCATCAAACAACAGCGCTTTAATGCCTGTTGTTCCAACATCAAGTACACAGACAAACCCTTTATGTGCAATAGGTGGGACAGAGCACTGTTTGAAAGACATCGTTTGGATGTTCATGTTTATTGATAATGCGATCAAGCGCGAATAAAATTGGTAAATTTGGACGAACAGATCCTAGAAGATTGATGACAGACTCAATAGCACGACATCCTTCGCTTGGTGTTTTACATTCACCCGTTTCTGCAATTTTTCTCCCAGTTTCTCGATTATATGAACTTGGACTCATAGCAGTTGCCAAAAAATCTCCGGCACCGGCAGAACCACGGATCACAGAGACATCACCATTGAGTTCTTGAATAATCTGTGTCATTTCTTCGATTCCACGAGCCGCTAACCAGCCTTTTCCATTCCATCCCCAACCAAGTCCTTCAGCAATGCCAAGTGCAACGGCATACATATTCTTCAGTACAGATGCCAAGGCAACCGATGTTGAATCATTCATGTATTCAAGACAAAGGGCAGAGCCTTTAAAAAGTGACTGAACTGTTTCAAACACAAATCGATCTTTTGCACCAACAACCCCCACACCCGGAAGATCCACCAACAATTCATTTGCCAGTAATGGTCCACCCATGACACCAGAAGGTTGATGAGATTTCAACGATTCTTCCAACACAACATCCATGGTTTTATATGTTCCGGCTTCAAGACCTTTAGCCAAAGAAATCACGACGGTTTTTTCAGAAATGATGACTGAGAGTTCTTTTGCAAGATCACGAATAACCCAGGAAGGCACACAAAGAAAAACAACATCTGCTCCTTGCACCGCCTCTTGCATTGATTGCACTCCACCGATAATTTTTTCCGGATCTGTATCCCATGCACACACATGCGCTCGATAGCCAATTAGGTGAGCAAGAGCGCTTCCAATGTTTCCATATCCGATAAATGTGACTTGTTTCATACAAAATATTCTACTAAGTATTCGTTCCAATGACTTCAGAATGCGTAGAGCGAGATGAGAGAAGTTTTACGTTTCCCTTATTCTACCGTGCAAAACGGAAACCGCCAATCCTTTACAAAAACGTAGATCGCTGGTAGAATCCGCCAGTAAATTCAACTCTATGACTAATTTTCGTAATATCGCCATTATTGCTCACGTTGACCATGGAAAAACCACGTTGGTCGACGCGCTTTTGAAACAAACTCATACGTTCCGAGATGCAGATGCAATGGGAACGACGATTATGGATTCCAATGAATTGGAACGTGAACGTGGAATAACCATTTTCTCAAAGAATGCTTCTGTTGTTTGGAAAGACACGAAAATTAATATTGTCGACACACCTGGTCACGCGGATTTTGGCGGAGAAGTGGAACGTGTGATGAATCTTGTTGATGGATGTCTTCTTTTGGTGGATGCAAAAAAAGGTCCAATGCCACAAACAAAATTTGTCTTAAAAAAAGCTCTCGAAGCAGGCCACAAAATTATTGTGGTCATCAACAAAATCGATAAAAAAGATGCGCGCGTGAAGTGGGTTCTCAATAAAACATTCGATTTATTTATTGATTTAGGCGCCACAGATGAACAAGCCCATTTTCCTATTGTCTACGCCTCGGCCATCAGCGGTATCGCTGGTCTCGAACCGGAAATGGAAAAAATGACTGATATCACACCTCTGCTTGATGTGGTAGTGGATTATCTTCCAAGCCCAACATGCGACACTGCTGCCCCACTACAAATTTCTGTTGTGAATATTTTTTATGATAACTACAAAGGACGCATTGCGATTGGTCGCGTGGTAAACGGTACCGTCAAACAAGGTCAACGCATAAAACATGTCGACCGACACGGCATCGAACACATGGAAAAAATAACTGCCCTACAGGTGTTTCAAGGATTAGAACGAGTAGATATGCCAATCGTCAGTGCCGGTGAAGTCATCGCGATCGCAGGAATTCCAGAAATACATATTGGCGAATGTCTGATTGATCCTGAAAACGCACAACCGCTTCCTGTCATGCACATTGAAGCTCCAACCGTCAAAATGACTTTTGGCGCCAACACATCGCCATTTGCCGGAAATGAAGGTGAATTTTCAACCGCTCGCCACTTACACGATCGACTTGAACGTGAGCTCTTGAATGACGTTGCATTGCAAGTTGAAAAAGGTGAAGGAGACAGCCAATACATTGTTTCCGGACGGGGAGAACTTCACTTAGCCATTTTGATTGAAAAAATGCGACGAGAAGGATATGAACTGCAAGTTTCTCGACCCCAAGTTATTTTTAAAGAAAAAAATGGAAAAACATTAGAACCCTTCGAAGCGGTTTCCATTGAATGTCCTGAAGAATTCACAGGTATCGTCATTGAAAAAATGGGAAAACGACGAGGAGAAATGAAAGACATGACCATAGAAAATAAAACAGCTTTTCTCGAATTTGATATTCCTACACGAGGTTTGATTGGATACCGAAGTGAATTTTTGACTGATACGAAAGGTCAGGGGATTCTCAACACCCTTCTGCTTGGATACCGTGATCGAGTCGATAGTGAAATCGTTGGAAATGAACATGGGTCAATGATCTCGATGGAACATGGGGTTACGATGGGATATTCATTAACAAACCTGCAAGAACGTGGCGAGTTATTTATCGGACCTGGAGTACAAGTCTATGTTGGGATGGTCATCGGACAAACCTCTCGTAACGAAGATATGGAAGTCAATCCATGCAAAGAAAAGAAACTTTCGAATATGCGTTCAAAAGGTGATGGAGCCTCGGTCAAAGTGGTCACACCGCGAGACATGACGTTAGAACTTTCTCTCGAATATCTTGGATCAGACGAACTACTTGAAGTCACACCAACATCACTTCGCATCAGAAAAACAATTCTCAATTCAACCGAACGAAAACGCAGCGAAAGCAAGACACAAAAAACCTCCTAATCAGAGGTTTTTTGATTTTTTAACGTCTTAATAATCTCGCAATTTTTCAATCAATGGACTCGTCTGAATTTTCTCAAGAGCTTTTGCCTCGATTTGTCGAATACGTTCTCGAGTCACATCAAACTCTCGTCCGACCTCTTCCAGCGTATGTGAGACACCATCGGTAAGTCCAAAACGCATTTCCAAAATCTTCTGTTCACGTGGAGTCAATCCTTCCATGGCAACATGGACATAATCTTTCAACAACTCACGTGCTGCCTGACGATCAGGAGAAATCGTTTTCGTATCCTCCAAAAAGTCTTCCAATTTTGAATCTTCGTCATCATCTCCAACAGACGTTTCCAACGAAACTGTATCCTGAGAAATTTTTCGAATGTGACGAACTTTTGTAACCGTCTCACCCATTTCCGCAGCAATTTCTTCCGGCAATGGTTCACGTCCCAAATCTTGAATCAACTGACGTTCGATCTGTTGGAAACGATTAATCGTTTCCACCATATGCACAGGAATACGAATCGTTCGTGACTGGTCGGCAAGCGCACGTGTAATTGCTTGTCGAATCCACCAGGTTGCATACGTAGAAAATTTGTATCCTTTGCGATATTCAAATTTTTTCACCGCACGAAACAATCCAATATTTCCTTCCTGAATCAGGTCAAGAAGAGACAGCTGTTTCCCAACAAATTTCTTTGCAATGGAAACTACCAATCGCAGGTTTGCTTCGATCAGTCGCCGCTCTGCCTCTTTTTCATTTCGTTCTTTTCGTTTTGCGAGTGCAACCTCTTGTTCACCATTGAGCAACGGAATTTTACCAATCTCTCGCAAATACATCTGAATCGAGTCCTGTGTTAATTCGGGAATCACTACACCTTTTTGTTTTTCATGGGTCATGCGAATCTTGTCGTACACTTCTTCTCGATCCACTTGTCGACCTAAAATTCCTTCTTTCAATTCGATAAAATGAACCCCAACCCGTTCCATCCGATCTAAAAATTCTTCAAAAACTTCCAAGTAATCTTCCACATCACCAAACCTAAACATGATTTCATTTTCGGTAATGTAACCTCGTTGCATTCCCTTCTCGATCAAATGATCCAATAATTCTTCAGAAGGTGGCTCGGCACGTTTATACCGTATGGTCGTTTTTGATGGAAGAACAACAACAACGTTGTTTTTTCTCTCAGCAGGCTTCTTTTTTGCTTCGCGTTTTTTACTAATCAATTTTTTCACGACTTTTTTTGTCGCACTACTATTCTTCACCGGAATCTTCTTTGAAGTTTTTTTCACAGTTTTTTTCTGAGCCATACAAAACACCTTCTCATCGCCTACGCGAAAAGATCTCAACTACACGTTTTCAGGTCTAATGAAAAAGTTTTATGAAAGATTAGTTAACTGAGTAAGAAGCAGATCAATCGCTTCTTTATCACCGGTTAATTCTGCGGTTCGCAGTTTTTGGGCAATTTCTTTTCGTGCCTGTTGCGCTGACTCATGTACAATGAGTTTGGACAGGTTATTCATTTGTTGTCGTACCTCAGATTCCGACATGAATGAGAACGTTTTTTCAGCGAGAAGGGAGGTTTCGTCGAGAAGATGCAAAAGATCATCTCGATGTGCTCGCTCAATTTCGTCTCGAAGCCGGGAAAAAAATGATTTGTTGGGTACGTTTCTGGCGGAATCATAAAGGTTTTTACAAAGAATGTAAAGATCCCGCAAAAGCGGATATTGCTCATCCGGAAATGGAATTGTGAAAAAATGCCCAGTGCATTCATCAGGCTGATTGATGAACAAACCTATTAAAAGTTTGTATACCTGTATTTTCTTCGTTTTTTTAATTTTAGGCGCCTCAGATAAACCGGAAAGCACATGTTGTTGATCAACAGTGGATACTTCAACCGCAGGAGAACCGATCGCTGAACGAAGTCTGGCAACATCAACTCCCAATATTCCTGAAACAACATTGATCCAATGTTGCTGTTCTACAACATCTTGAATTTCACGAAGCATCGGCAGCAGTTCTTGAGAAATTTGTCGTTTATGATCCACATTGGTCAAATCCTTTCCTTCTAATAAACGCGCAATAAAAAATTCCATAATCGGCACCGAATGTAAAGCAATCTCTTGCCAACTTTTTGGATCTTTTTGAACAAGTTCATCCGGATCTTTTACATCCACTGGAAGAAGAATGGCCCGGACATCAAAACCCAACCCTCGTGCTAAACTGATTCCACGCTTTGCCGCTGTAAACCCTGCTGCGTCTTGGTCAAATGCAAAAATCAACTTTTTTGTATATCGAGCCAACAATCGTAACTGTGATTCTGTCAATGCGGTTCCGGAACTTGCCACAACCTGTTCCACACCAGCCTTGTGTGACGCAATCACATCGAGATTTCCTTCTACAATAATAACCGAATCGTATTCTTTTATGGCACGTTTGGCCACGTCGAGTCCAAACAACAATTCACCTTTGTGATACAAGGGCGTTTCCGGAGAATTCATGTATTTCGGTGGGGAAAATCCAGGATCCTTTTTTGAAAATGGCAGAATGCGACCTGTAAATCCAACGGTATTTCCATGTTGATCTCGCAGTGGAATCATAAGACGCTCACGAAATCGATCGATGATCCCCGAACCCGAATGCTTTTTTTGCGCGAGTCCAGCTGAGACGATTTCTGATTCTCGATAGTCATGTTTCAAGAGAACATCCGACAACGCACTCCAATCACCTAAGGCAAAACCCAATCCAAATTTTTGCATGAGCTCTAAAGAAATACCCCGCTCTTGAACGTAAGACCTTGTGAGTTGCGCTTGAGATGATTGTTCAAGAACTTTTTGAAAATATTTTGATGCTAACGTATTGATTGCCAACAGTCGTTGCTTCACCTGACTATCAGTAGAAGAAAAACGTTTGACTTCCACACCAACTTTTTGTCCTAAATGAAGAAGCGCTTCTGGAAAATCCATTCCTTCCATTTTCATGACAAAACTAAAACAATCTCCTCCTTCTCCGCATCCAAAGCAATGCCAAACCTGACGATCGTTCGATACATGAAAAGAAGGAGTTTTTTCAAAATGAAAAGGACACACCGCTTTAAACCCTCGAGTTCCTGCAGGTTTTAAATCCAAATATTCTCCGATCAATTCAGAAATTTCAATTTTTTGCTTAATCTCATCTTTAGGATCCATCATGCACTCACAGTAACACGAGACCAATTCCTCTGCCAATCATTCACGACCTCAACCACGAACCACGACAAACAGAATAAATACGACGTACATGATCACCAATGTCACTCCAGCCCAACGTTCCACCACATGACGTTTTCCAACAAACAAGGTGAGAAACAACATGAGTGTTGCAACCACAACCAGCACCGAATCCATGAGATTCGCATTCCCAAAAGGCAAAGGTCTCATGACCGCACTCGTACCCAATACAAAAAAAATGTTAAAAATATTTGAACCAACAACGTTTCCAATCGCAAGATCTGTATGACCTTTACGAGCTGCTGTCACACTGGTGACTAATTCCGGAAGAGACGTTCCCAAAGCTACAATGGTAAGCCCGATTAAATTCGCGGAAACACCCAACAGTAATGCAATACCAACCGCACCATCGACTACTAACTTACCTCCAACACCAAGTGCAAATAATCCCCCAAGAGTAAAGAGTACTGATTTTCATAAAGAGACTTGTTCAATGTGTTCTTGTGGCTGTTCGCCACTATGACGAATACCAAATGTATAGACAAGAAAAATAAGAAAGATCGCCAAAAGCGCAATCCCATCAATACGTCCAAGTTGATTCATCAGAGCCCCGTCGAACAACACATCACTTCCAAAAATCAAAACAAACACAGCCGCAAGAAGTGAAAACGGAATTTCTTTCCAAACCGTATTACTCTGTAGGGTAAGAGGTGTAAAAATTGCTGCGATGCCAAGAATAAACAATATATTTGCAAGATTACTTCCCAACACATTTCCAACAACAATATCAGTTGATCCATTCGTCACCGCAATCATATTGACAAATAACTCCGGAGCCGACGTTCCAAATGCCACAACAGTCAATCCTACAGCAAGAGCTGAAACACCTAATTTGCGCGCTAACGAAGAAGAACCGGCAATCAAGTAATCCGCACCTTTGATCAAAAGTAAAAAACCACCGACAATAAGTATAAAATTGGTAAACATGAGTCTGTAGAATTATTCACGTTTTGGAAAAATTTTTGTAGACCGGATCGA